>DASVHS010000186.1:0-2094 GCA_036382495.1 Thermoanaerobaculia bacterium
GTTCGATACCGCAGTCGTGGAGGCAACGGCTGCCGGAGATGATGCGACTCTCCACCTCGCGCTGCTCGGCCGTGCTCGCACCGAGCTCGATCTCAACAACTCGGCCGACGCTGCCGCCGATGCGGCACTCATCCCTCCGGGCTTCGAGGTCGACATCGACCACGACGCATCCGCATCGCGGCGCGTGAATCTCGTCTACGTGCACACGAGACAGGCTGCGTTTTCGTCCGTCGACACATCCATCATCAACAGAGACACCACGGATCACGACCCCCGGATCGCGGTGACGAACAGCCTGACGCTGGGCTCGGACGGCTTCACGACGATCTGGTATGCGAACAAGGATGCTTCGTCGACCTCAGTGCAGGCACTGGCGAAGTATTCGGAGGCGCAGCTCATCATAGCGGAGAACGATGCGAACACGAGCAACCTCGGCGGCGCGGTGACCATCATCAACGCTCTTCGGTCCGCGAACGGGCAGGGCACGTTCGCGCCTCCCACGCTCACGCAGCCCGTAGTGATGGCGGAGATCGTCGAGCAGCGGCGTCGCGAGTTCTTCCTGGAGGGACATCGCCTTGGAGATCTACGGCGACTGAATCTGCCGATGAGTCCTGCGGTCGGCGCACCATACGTCTCTGGTGGAAGCTACGGCGCGCAGTCCTGCTTCCCGCTGCCGAACGTCGAGCGCGTCAACAATCCGAACATCTGAGGCGCACGATGCGCAGAGCTTTACTCGGACTTCTTCTCCTGTTCGCCCCGTCCGCATCCGCGGCGGGGCAGGGAACGAGATTTCTGCGCCGGCCCACGGTGAGCCGGGACATGGTCGCCTTCGAGTATGGCGGCGACCTGTGGGTAGTGCCTCGAGCAGGAGGCACTGCGCGCCGGCTCACGAGCACGCCGTCGGCGGAAACGGATCCGCACTTCTCTCCGGATGGATCACTCATCGCGTACTCCGCGACGATCGCAGGGAACACGGATGTCTTCGTTGTCCCCGTCGCCGGTGGTGAGCCGAAGCGGCTGACCTATCATCCAGGCGCCGACTACGTACGCGGGTGGACGCCCGATGGGAAACGCATCGTGTTCGGCTCCAGCCGGGGAACGCTCCCCACTCCGGGAGCGAATTCGTTCTTTCGTCTCTGGACGGTCGCGCAGGACGGAGGGATGCCCGAGGTCCTTCCGATACCGCGTGCCTTCACCGGTTCGTATTCGGCGGACGGCAAACGCGTGGCCTACCAGCAGATCGCGGTCGCGATGTTCGCGTCGGCGTGGGCTGAGAATCAGAGCAGCCAGTGGAGGCGCTATCGCGGCGGCCGCACGCAGCCAATCCGCATCATCGATCTCGCGAGCTACGCCGAGGAGAAGCTCCCCGGGAACAACAGCAACGACACCGATCCGATGTGGGTCGGCAACACTGTGTACTTTCTCTCCGATCGCGACGGAACGAACAATCTGTACGCGCAGAATCTCGACACGAAGCAGCTCACGCAGCTGACGCACCATCGCGATTTCGACATCATGTCGGCCTCGGCGGGCGAGGACGCGATCGCGTACGAGCAGGCTGGTTACGTGCACATTCTCGATCTCACGAGTGGAGCCTCGCATCAGCTGGACATCGTCGCGACCGGAGACTTTCCCTGGGCGCGGCCGCAGATGAAGCGCGTCGCGTCGCTGATCAGCGAGGCCTCGCTCTCGCCGACGGGTGTGCGCGCGGCGTTCGAAGCGCGCGGCGACATCTTCACCGTTGCGGCGAAGGATGGCAGCTATCGCAACCTCACGCAGAGCTCGGGCGCGCACGATCGCGATCCCGCCTGGTCACCGGACGGAAGGCACATCGCCTGGTTCTCCGATGTGAGTGGCGAGTATCAGTTGATGATCGGTGATCAGTCCGGCGACTCGAAGCTCCGCGCGATCACCTTGCCGTCGCACGCGTACTTCGCGCGCCCAGTCTGGTCGCCCGACGCTCGACAGCTACTCTTTCGCGATACGGGGGCACAGCTCTGGTCCGTCGACGTCGCGAGCGGACGCTTCACGAAGATCGACGTGGACACGTATGACGATCCAGGACGCGGCTTCGATGCGGCGTGGTCGCCGGAT
>DASVHS010000187.1:0-6058 GCA_036382495.1 Thermoanaerobaculia bacterium
GACAGTCGGGCGCTGCATCCTCCGCTTGATCGAGCCGACCTCCGGTTCGGTGACGTTCGAGGGCAAGGACGTCCTCGGTCTCGACGCGTCCGGCATGCGCACGATGCGCCGCGACATGCAGATCGTCTTTCAGGATCCTTACGCATCGCTGAATCCTCGCATGACCGTGGGTACGATCGTCTCGGAGCCGTTGATCATCCATGGCGGCATGAGCTCGAGCGAGCGCGCCGATCGCGTCGCCGAGCTGCTCGAGAAAGTCGGACTCAATCCCGACTACCGCAAGCGATATCCGCACGAGTTCTCCGGCGGCCAGCGCCAGCGAATCGGCGTCGCCCGCGCGCTGGCGACGAATCCGAAGTTCCTCGTGCTGGACGAGCCGGTCTCGGCCCTCGACGTCTCGGTGCAGGCGCAAGTCGTCAATCTCCTGCAGGACCTTCAGGACGAGCTCGGCCTGACCTACCTGTTCATCGCCCACGACCTTTCCGTCGTCGAGCACATCTCCACCCGCGTCGCCGTCATGTACCTCGGCAAAGTGATGGAGGTCGCGGATCGCAAATCGCTGTACGCGGATCCGCTGCATCCGTACACGAAAGCGCTGTTGTCCGCCGTCCCGGTGCCGGATCCGACCGTGAAGAAGAGCCGGATTCTTCTGAGCGGCGACATCCCGACGCCGCTCAATCCGCCGAGCGGCTGCGTCTTCCACACGCGCTGTCCGATCGCGCAATTTCCCATCTGCAAGGACGTCGTGCCGCCGCTCATCGAGCACAAGCCGGGTCAGTTTGCGGCCTGTCATTTTGCCGGCGCGCCGCTTCCGGCTAACGCTGCGGCGGCCCCGCGCGTCTGATCGTCGTAGAATCGCGCGCGCAGTCGCTCGCGAAACTCTCATCTCATCCGTTCGTAATTAGTTGCGTGATCTGGCTCCGCCACGATCGGGAGGACTACACAACATGACGGCAGTTCGACGGTGGACTTCGATCATTTGCCTGACACTGATGGCGATCTCGCTTTCGGCACAGACAACCACCACTACAACGACACAGACCCAGACCACGGTCAAGGCGGCCGGTCTGAGAACCACGCAACCGGTTACCGCCGAGACGGACAAGGACCTCACCGACCCGAACGCGATGAAGCTCAGCCTTCAGGACACGTTCCGCACTTCGATGGAGCGCAACCTCGGCATCTCGCTCCAGAGTTACGACTTCCGCATGGCCGGCGAAAGCCTCCGCGGCCAGTACGGTCTTTACGACTGGTTCGCATCGGGAACGCTGAGCCGCGCCAAGGTGAAGGGAACGAGCCAGGCGGGCGGCACGTCGACGACGGAGACCGACATCGCGGACATCGGAGTGGCCCAGAATCTGCCCGCCGGCGGCAACTACTTCCTCGGCTTCAATAATTCGAAGCAGGGGGGATCGTTCAGTCCAAACCTCTCGCTGCAGGCGACGCAGCCGTTGCTGCGCAACTTCGGAATCGATGTGACGCGGCGCAGCATCCTCATCGCGCGCAACACCCTCGGCATCAATCGCGAGGCGTTCCGTCTGGCGCTGATGAACGCAGCGCTGACGGTCGACCAGGCCTACCTCGATCTCGTCTACGCGCGGCGCAACGTCGAAGTGGTGAAGGAATCACTCTTCCTGGCCCGCGACCAGTCGCGCATCACGCAGATCCGGATCGACGTCGGCGCATCCGCTCCGCTCGACATCCTTCAGCCGCGTGTCCAGATCGCCACAACCGAGGAGGCGCTGATCAGCGCCGTCGCGCTGGTTCGCAGCGCGGAGGACCGTCTCCGCGCGGTCATGAACCTTCCGATGTCCGACTGGAGCCGACCGATCATTCCTACCGATCCCGTCGATTACACGCCGGTGACGCTCGACATGGACAACTCCGTCACACGCGCGATGGAACTGCGCCCGGAGCTTCGTCAGGCCCAGCTCACGAACGACATCCGTCGCGTCAACTATCTCTATGCGCGCAATCAGGTGCTGCCGCAGCTCGATCTCAACCTGAACTATCGCGCCGGTACCGGACGCAAGTTGGCGTCGTTCGATCCGCTCGGCAATCCGATTTTCACGACGCCGTCGTATAGCGAAGGCCTCCAGCAGATCGGGAACTTCAGTTTTCCGTCGTGGTCGGTCGGCGTCAACGTCGGTGTTCCCATCCTGAACATCGGCGCGCGCGCAGAGAAGAAGCGTGCGGAGCTCGATCTCGAGGCCTCGCGCGTCGATCAGGCGCAAACCGCGCAGAGCGTCATGGTCGCCGTTCGCAGCGCGGCGCGTGACGTCGACACCGCCACGCGGACGATCGTCGCGTCAAGAACGGCGCGCGAGGCGGCCGAGCAGAACCTCGAAGCCGAGCGTCGCCGCTACGAAAACGGAATGACGACGAACTTCCAGGTCCTCACGATTCAGCAGCAGCTCTCCGACGCGCGCGTTCGCGAGCTGCAGGCGCAGGTCGGTTATGCCGAGGCGCTGGCGAATTACCATCGTCAGGTGGGGGACATTCTGGATGTCCACAACATCGCCGTCGAGGAGCCACAGATCGCGCCGGAACCTGTTGTCTTCACCCTTCTCGATCGATACAACTGGTTGAACTACGGCCCGATCGGTAACATGAATTCGGGGACAATCAAGAAGTGAGCTCCGATATCGAATCGATGGCAACGCCTCCAGCGCCGATCACGGATCCGGCGCCGAAGTCCTCGATGCAGAGGATCATCGGCGCGCTGTTCTCGCCGGACGAGACATTCCGCGACATCGCCCTGAAGCCGGACGTTCTCATCCCGCTGCTGATCATCGTGGTGCTTTCGACGATCTCGGGCATCGTGCTGGCGCCGCGGCTCGACTACGACTCGCTGCGTCCGCAGATGGCGGCGAAGAATCCGAATCTCGCGCCGGAAGATCTCGACCGCATGGTGAAGATGGCCGGTGCCGTGGGCAAGGTCAGCGCCTATGCGTCGCCTCTGCTGGTAATCCTTGCCTTTGTCTGCATAGCAGCCGTCCTGCTGCTCGCGTTCCGGCTGTTTGGCGGTGAAGGCACATTTCGCCAGGCGTTCTCGATCGTCACGTATGCGTGGATTCCGCGCGTGATTCAGAGCGTGATCCTCACCGTGATCATCGTGATCAAGGGAACGGCCGACGTCAACGACATCCCCACTCTGGTCCGCTCGAATCCGGCGTTCCTCGTCGACATGGGCGACCACCCGGTCCTGTTCTCGTTTCTTTCGACGTTCGACGTCTTCACGATCTGGTCCGTCGTCCTCCTGATCATCGGCTTCGCGTACATGTCGCGTTTCACCAAGGCACGCTCGGCGACGATCATTCTGTCGATCTGGGCATTCATCACCGTCGTCAAACTCGGCTTCGCCGCCATGGGCGCCGCGAAGATGAAGGCCTCTTCGTGAGGGATCTCTTCCAATGAGTGCACTGCCGGATACCGCACCCGAACACCTGATCGAGATGCACGAGCTGACGCGCGTGTATCAGCTCGGCCCGCAGGAGATCTACGCGCTGCGCGGCGTCGATCTCATCATCGATCCCGGTGAATATGTCGCGATCATGGGACCGTCGGGATCGGGCAAGTCGACGCTCATGAACATCATCGGCTGCCTCGACACACCGAGCGCGGGGCGGTATCTGCTCGACGGCGTCCCGGTCGAGTCGATGAACGACGACGAGCTCGCCGCGATCCGCAACAAGAAGATCGGATTTGTGTTTCAGACCTTCAACCTGCTCGCGCGAACGAGCGCGTTGCAGAACGTCGAACTGCCCTTGATCTACGCGAAGATTCCGCGCGTGCAGCGGCGCGCGCTCGCCGAAGAGGCGCTCGCGGCCGTCGGCCTGCAGGACCGGATGAACCATCAGCCGAACGAGCTCTCCGGCGGCCAGCGCCAGCGCGTCGCCATTGCACGTGCGCTGGTGAACAAACCGTCACTCCTTCTCGCCGACGAGCCGACCGGAAACCTCGACTCCCAGACGGGCCGCGAGATCCTCGACCTCTTCCGCGACCTGCATCAGCGAGGCAATTCCATCATCATGGTCACGCACGAGGACGACGTCGCTCGGGAAGCGAAGCGAGTGATTCATATTCGTGACGGACGGGTGAAAGATTAGGTCGTCGGTCGTCGGTCGTAGGTCGTGGGGGCAGCTTCGCCAGAGGAATCCTCTACGCGAAGGCCCAACGACCCACGAGCCACGACCGACGACCAATACCCTCGAAATGCACTCGTCATGACCCGTGTTACTCCCACCGTGCGCCATCTCCGCCTCGTCCTCTCACTTTCACTCATCATGATTGCGGGCTCGGCCGTGGCCGAGACCATGCCTCTGTCGCAGATCAAAGCGGGGATGAAGGGCTACGGCCTGACCGTCTTTGAGGGCTCGAAGGTCGAGAAGTTCGACGTCGAGATCATCGGCGTGCTCAACCAGATCGGACCGGGGCAGGACCTGATCCTCGCGCACGTCGACGGGCCGGTCATCCGCCGCGCCGGCGTCATCGCCGGCATGAGCGGTTCGCCGATCTACATCGACGGCAAAGTCATCGGCGCGCTCGCCTACTCATGGCAGTTCTCGAAAGAGCCCGTCGCCGGCATCACGCCGATCGACGAGATGCTGCGCATCGCCCAGGTCGGCGCCGCAACGGGTGGCTCTGTGGTGCCCGCGAACGCGACGCCGCGCATGACCGGCGCGGAGTTCCTGCAGACCATCGCCAATTCGAAGTCGGAGACGGTGTTCGACAAACTCACTGGCGACTTCGCCTCCCACCAGACCAGCAGCCTCGGCGCCGCGAAACGAATCGCGTTGCCGGTTTCACTTTCGAGCTTCGCACCCGAGACGATCGCGCGGTTCGGTCATTACCTCGACGACATGGGTATGGTCGCGGTGCCAAGCGGCTCATCGACGACGACGTCGACCGTTACTGGAGAAGCGGCGAAACACTTCGCTGCCGGTGACCCGATCGCCGCGGTTCTGCTGAACGGAGACTTCAACGTCGCGGCGACCGGTACGGTCACGCACATTGAAGGCGATCGCGTGTACGCGTTCGGACATCCGTTCCTCGACATGGGCGAGATCAGCTTCCCCATGGCGCGCGCCGAAGTCATCGGCGTGCTGCCGAGTCTGGCCAGCTCGTTCAAGTTCGCGAACACGGGCGAGATCATCGGCGCGCTGCGCCAGGATCGCTCCGCGGGAATCATGGGTGTCGTCGGCGAGAAGGCCGCGACGATCCCGGTCGAGCTCAGCGTCGAAGGCTCCGGCATCGCCACAAAGACCTATCACGTGAACGTCGTCCGTCATCCGCAGCTCTCGCCGCTGATGCTGGCGATGGCCGCCGACAGCGTCGTTGCCAACGCGCAACGCGCGGCCGGCGAACGGACCGTCGTCCTCGAGTCCGAGATCAAGCTCAAGGGATTCGACACGATCAAGCTCCGCGAAGGGTGGGCCGGCGCGCAGGCGCGGCAGGCCATTCCGGCGTATCTCGCGGTGATCTCCGGCTACCTGATCTCCAACGAATTCAAGGACGCGGAAATCGAGACCGTGAAGTTGCACCTTCGTCACGACGATCAGGTCAAGATCGCGCATGTCCTCGAAGCGACCGTACAGACACCGGAGAACGGACGCATCACCGCGGGCGACACGGTGAAAGTTCGCGCGGTCCTGAAACCATTCCGCGGAGAGTCGTTCGTCGAGTCATTCGATGTGAAGATTCCCGACGATCAGCCGCCCGGGCAGGCCTACCTGCTCGTCGGCAGCGGAACGGTCGCGAACCAGATCGACTTCACGCTCGTTCCGCCCGATCCGCGCACGCTCGAGCAGGTCGTCAGCGTGCTTCGCCGCCTCCGGCCGTCGACCGATCTCACAGTCGGTCTTTACTCTTCGGGTGAGGGCGCGGTGACAGCCGGCGTTTACCTGCCGAACCTTCCGCCGTCGATTCGCGCTGTCGTCACCGACGACACGTCCAACGGCGCGCAGGCGCCGGTCCGCTATCACGCCACCGGCCAGCAAGCCCGCTCACTCGCATACATCGTCGACGGTGCCGTGAAGATCGACATCGACGTCAAGCC
>DASVHS010000188.1:0-3371 GCA_036382495.1 Thermoanaerobaculia bacterium
TCAGCCCTTCGGGTTGCGGGCGGCGCCGCGCCGTCTGCGACGCCGACGCTCCTCAACGATGTCCCGCATCGCCTGCGTCGCGTCGGCGTCGCAGACGGCACGGCGGCGCACGCAACGCCGCGCGCCGGACTTGTGCAGAGGTTCCCTTAGTAGCACTGAAATTGCAGAAAGCGTTTCCGGGAAAGGTACTCTGTCGCATCGATGAAGTCCGGGCGGGTCCGTTTTGCAGTCGTTTCCATCATTCTCCTGATCGCGCTTCTGCCGCATCACGCGGACGCAGCGAAGAAGCGGAAACCGTCGCGGCGTGCGCGTGCGGCCGCCACGCCGGTCGACAAAGCGACGGGCGCGAACCTCGAGGAGCGCCTCACGTCGCTGATCAACGGCAGGGTGGCGAGCGCGTCCGAGGCGAGCATCGAGGTCGTGGAGATCGATAACGGCCGGGTGGTTGCCGAACATGATCCGCACCAGCCGCTCGCGCCGGCCTCGAACATGAAGCTGTTCACGACCGCGGCGGCGATCGATCTCATGAAGCCGACGTTCGAGATCACGACGAACGTCTACGTCCGCGGCAACATCGAGCCGTCGGGAACGCTCGACGGGGACGTGAAGATCGTCGGTCACGGCGATCCGACGATCGGTGGGCGCTTCCACGATGGTCAGGCCACGGCGGTCATCCAGGAGTGGGCGACCGACCTCCAGCGCGCCGGCATCAAGACCGTGCGCGGAAATCTCATCCTCGAATACGGATACTTCGACACCGAATACATCCATCCGACGTGGCCGCTCGATCAGCTCCAGAATTGGTACGAGGCGCCAATCTCCGCGTTCTCGATGCAGGAAGGCTGCGTCCAGGTCCGCGTGACGCCGAGCCGCCCCGGGCGCACATGCGTCGTGCAGCTCGAGCCGCCGACCGAGTTCCTCGACGTCCAGAACAGCTGCGTCACCGGACGCGGTCTGCCGTTCATCACCCGGCCGCGCAACTCGAACACGGTCATCGTGCGCGGCGGCGTGCCGGCCCG
Source organism: Thermoanaerobaculia bacterium (assembly GCA_036382495.1). Taxonomy (GTDB): domain Bacteria; phylum Acidobacteriota; class Thermoanaerobaculia; order Gp7-AA8; family Gp7-AA8; genus DASVHS01. The sequence goes on from DASVHS010000188.1 coordinate 1,020, forward strand.
ATCGGGTGCGACCGAGGTGTTCGTGTCGGTGGAAGATCCGATTCATTACTTCGCGACGGTCACGGCGGAGACGTTTATCCGCAGTGGTTTGAAGATGGAGGGGAGCATCGTCGTCACGCCGCGCGATCCGCGCAGCGACTGGCGTGCGGTCGCGCAGCACACGACGCCGCTCAACATCGTCGTGTACGTCATCAACAAGAAGAGTCAGAACCACTACGCCGAGCAGCTCGTGAAGATGATCGGCGCGGAAGTGAAGAAGTCGGGGACGTGGGACGCCGGTACGAGCGCCGTCACCGAATGGCTGACGAAGAAGCTCGACGTACCCGCCGACGAATATCACCAGGCTGACGGCTCGGGGATGTCGCGCAACAACCGCGCGTCCGCGAACGCATTCATCCATCTGCTCACGTACATGTGGAAGAGTCCCTACCGCGACGACTTCGTCAGCTCACTGCCGTACTCGGGCGATCCCGACGCGAAGTTCGGCAAGCGCCTGAAAGCGGCGCCGTACGCGCGGCAGGTGTACGCGAAGACCGGCTACATCGTCGGCGTCGTCGGTCTCTCCGGCTACGTCCACGCGCAAAGCGGCAAGGTCTACGCGTTCTCGTTCATCTTCAATCGCTACCGTGTCGGCGTGTACGCGGTGTACGCGCTGCAGGACGCGATGTTGAAGGAGCTGATCACGAGCGGGTGAGAATCGGAGCGCAGAGGGCGGAGCGCAGAGCGCAGACGACGATAGGTTTTCCTGCGCTCTGCCCTCTGCCCTCTGCGCTCTGATTCATCGTGCCTGGCTCGCTGGCCCCACCTGCAGCGTGTACACGCCACCGGTATTTCGCAACGTGGCCACGGCCTGAAATCCCGGGAACTTCAGCACGTCTCCGATCAACTGGCCCGACTCTTTCTTGATGATGAGGCGGATCGCTTCGTCGACGTCCTGCGCGTCGAACGTGTGAAACGCGACCTTGTTCGGCGCCGCCACAGGCTTGCCGGTCACGTCGGTCAGGTGGCGTTGTTCGACCACGAAGCGCATGCCCGATGCGGCGTGCAATTCCGATGCAATGCAGCCTGTTCTATACTCAAATCAGCGAGGCCGGCCATGAGTGACGAACGTATTCTGCGAGATGGAGTTCCAGTAATCGGTCGGGTCGACATCCGCGAGGTCGAGCGCAACGAGCCGCTCCCTTCGGAACGTTTTGCCGAAGCGATCACCGTCGGACTGACGTTCGATGACGTCCTGCTGCGCCCCGCGAAGTCCGAGCTCCACCCCAATTTCGTCGACATCACCACGCGACTGACGCGCGACATCCGCCTGAACATCCCCATCCTCTCCGCGGCGATGGACACGGTCACCGAAGCCCGTCTCGCCATCGCCATGGCCCAGCACGGCGGCCTCGGCGTCATCCATAAGAACATGCCGATCGACCGTCAGGCCGAAGAGGTCGACAAAGTGAAACGGTCCGAGGCGGGGATGATTGTCGATCCGGTGACGATGAGGCCGTGGCAGTCGATCGCCGAAGCGATGTCGGTGATGGAGAAGTACAAGATCTCCGGCGTCCCGGTGACGGATGCGAACGGCAAGCTCGTCGGCATCCTCACGAACCGCGACCTGCGATTCGAAACGCGCTTCGATCTTCCGATCGCGGAGCGGATGACGAAAGAGGGCCTCGTCACGACTCCGGTCGGGACGACGCTCGAGCAGGCGCGCGAAGTCCTGCATCACCACCGCATCGAGAAGCTGCTCGTCGTCGATGCCAATGGCGACCTCAAAGGTCTGATCACGGTCAAGGACATTCAGAAGGCGCTGCGTTATCCGCAGGCCGCGAAGGATCCACTCGGTCGTCTGCGCTGCGGCGCGGCGATCGGCGTGGGCAAAGAAGGACTCGATCGCGCCCGCGCACTGATCGATGCGAAGGTCGACGTCGTCGTGATCGACTCCGCGCACGCGCATTCCACGGGCGTGATGGATGTGATCAAGCAGTTCAAGAAACTCTTTCCGGATACGCCACTCATCGCCGGCAACGTTGCCACGTACGAAGGTGCGCGCGATCTGATCGAGCTCGGAGTCGACGCGATCAAAGTCGGCATCGGGCCGGGATCGATCTGCACGACGCGCGTCGTCGCCGGCGCGGGCGTTCCCCAGGTCACCGCGGTCATGGATTGCGTTCGTGCCGCGGAGAAGTACGACATCCCTGTGATCAGCGACGGCGGCATCAAATTCTCGGGCGACGTGACGAAGGCGCTCGCCGCGGGCGCGAACACGGTCATGATCGGCTCGCTGTTCGCGGGGACCGATGAAGCGCCGGGCGAAACGATCCTTTATCAGGGCCGCACGTTCAAGGCGTATCGCGGCAT
>DASVHS010000189.1:0-2144 GCA_036382495.1 Thermoanaerobaculia bacterium
CCTGGCGCCCACCACCGTCCTGGCCTACCAGCACTACCGAACGTTCCTCCGCCGCTTTGCCTCCTTCCCAGTCACCATCGAGTTGCTGACGCGCTACTACTCGGCCAAAGAACAGAAAGCGATTCTGGCTAAGCTGGAAACTGGTGAGATCGACGTCATCATCGGCACGCACCGCGTCCTGTCGAAGGACATCAAGCTCAAGGACGTCGGACTCCTGGTCATCGACGAGGAACAACGGTTCGGCGTCGCGCAGAAAGAACGGCTCAAGCAACTCAAGAAGGCGGTGGACGTGTTGTCGATGTCCGCGACGCCGATCCCGCGCACGCTGCACATGTCGATGGTCGGCATTCGCGACATCTCGATCATCGAGACACCGCCGAAGGACCGGCTGGCGATTCAGACCGCGGTCGTGCCGTTCAAGGACGAATTCATCCGTGAGGCGATCGAGTTCGAGACCGGCCGTGGCGGGCAGGTGTTCTTCGTCCACAACCGCGTCGAATCGATTTACGGGATGAAGGAGTACCTCGAGAAACTCGTGCCCGGCCTGCGCGTCATCGTCGGTCACGGTCAGATGGAGGAGCGCGAGCTCGAGCGGGCCATGCTGGCGTTCATCAATCGCGAATTCGATGTTCTGCTCGCCACGACGATCATCGAGAACGGCATCGACATTCCTGCGTGCAACACGATTCTCATCAATCATGCTGAACGATTCGGCTTATCGCAGCTGTATCAGCTTCGTGGCCGCGTCGGTCGCAGCGACCGGCTGGCGTTCTGCTATCTGCTCGTGCCGAGCGATCGCGTGCTCACCGGCGACGCCCGCAAGCGTCTCGCCGCCATCCAGGAGTTCTCCGACCTCGGCGCCGGATTCCGCATCGCCGCACGCGACCTCGAGATCCGCGGCGCCGGCAACATCCTCGGCGGGGAGCAATCCGGCCAGATCGCCGCGGTCGGATTCGAGATGTACACGAAACTGCTCGAGGAGACGATCCGGGAGATGAAAGGCGAGCGCATCGAGGAGGAAGTCGAAACCTCGATGAACCTCGGCGTCGACATCTACATCCCCAAGGACTACATCACCGACGAGAACCTGCGTATGACGTTCTACAAGAAGATCGCTTCCGCGCAGAACGATCAGCGCCTCGAAGACATCCGCAACGAGCTGCGCGACCGCTTCGGTGCGGTGCCGCCGAACATCGACAACCTCCTGCACTTCGTCAAGGTCAAGCGCTACGCGCAGACGCTCGGCGTGATCTCGATCGTCCGCGATGGCAGCCGCGCCATCGTGAAGATGACCCAGCAGGCCAGAATCGACCCCAACAAACTCCTGCAGCTGATTCAGGACGAGCCGCAGATCAAGTTCTCGCCGAACGGCGTGCTGTCATTCCCGCTCAAAGATACGGGCGCAGGAGTGATCACCGCGATCGAAGACCTGCTGCGCGGAATCGGCGCGTAGTTCCAGAGCCTTCTCCCCGCACCGCGGGGAGAAGTGCGCGAAGCGCGGATGAGGGGCCGACCCTCACCCGGCCTTCGGCCACCCTCTCCCGCAAGCGGGAGAGGGCACTGGTTGTTCAGAAGCTGCGGCCGGTCACGCTCCACGCGTCGCCGGTCACGTTGTCGACTGAGGATCCGTACGCGAAGAATGCGCCGCCGCCGTCACGCGGGTGGACGGTCAGAAAAAACGAACCGAACGGACCGCCCGGGACAGCCGACTGCACGAGCGAACAAGCATCGAGCGTCGTGCTGAAACTCGTGTTGCCCCGAAGGCCGTCGACCGAGATGTCGAACGTGCGCGCGACGATGTCGTAGTTGAAGATGCCCCAGTTGCTTCGATAAAACTCGTCAGAGCGAAGTCCAAACGTCCACTGCGCGCCTGCGGGCATCTGCAACGACATCGAAGGAAAGTTCTGAGACGTCGTCCCCGATGAACCGGGCTGCGGAGTCCAGATGCGGGCGTTGCCGTCGATCAGCGCGTTCGAGTCCGGATTGCCGCTCGTCGTGACACCGATCGCGATCACGGCGCCAAAACCTGTCGTGTTGAAAATGTCCTGAACGAGATCGGTGTACAGGTACCAGGTGTTTGCCTCGAGCCGCTTCGTCACCGACGGCCGTGTGCAATTCGAAGATCCGCCGCCGAGGGGAAAGAA
>DASVHS010000190.1:0-12047 GCA_036382495.1 Thermoanaerobaculia bacterium
ACCGCGTCGCGTCGGATGCCGCGAAGTTCGCGCAGTCGTTCGTGCGCATCGGATTCCATCCCGACTGGGGCGGCACCTGGTTTCTGCCGCGCGCGGTCGGACGGAGCGCCGCGTTCGAGATGATGGCGACCGGGCGGATCGTCGACGCCGCCGAAGCGCTGCGGATCGGGCTCGCGGATCGTGTGGTGCCCGCCGCGTCGCTGAATGACGAGACGCAGAAAGTCGCTCTAGCGATCGCGTCCGGACCGCCGCTTGCGATCGCCGCAATCAAACACGCACTGTCAGACAGCGAGCGCAACGAGCTGAGCGCGCAGATCGATCTCGAGACCGAGAATCAGCTGGAGGCGTTCCAATCAAAGGACGCAGCCGAAGGAATGACCGCGTTCTTCGAGAAACGCCTGCCGAAATTCAAAGGCGAGTAAACCTGCGATCTGCGATCCGCGATCCGCGATCTGTCAGGTCCGGCGCGCGATCACGAGCGTCTGATCGTCCTTCTGCGCTGCCTCGCCGACGAACTCGTCGACGGCCATGGCGATCCGGTCGCGCAGCTCGGTCACCGAGGCGTCCGCGTGCGCGTTGAGCAGGGTCTCGAGCCGGTCGTTCTCGAACTCCTCGCCCGCGACATTCTCGGCCTCGGTGATGCCGTCGCTGTAGAGCACGACGGCCGCGCCGGCGGGAAACGGCCGCCTCTGCGTCATGTAGCGGGTCTGCCCCATGATGCCGATCGGCAGACCGTGCGACTTCAGCATGTCGAGCTGTCCGTCCACAATCACGTAGCAGGGGTTGTGTCCCGCGTTCACGAATTCGAGCGTGTCGTTTTCGCGATCGATCGAGATCATGATCATCGTGACGAACTTGTTCTCGGCGGACCAGCGGTGAATGTGTTTGTTCAACTCCGTGGCGATGTCACCGAGCTCGCGGCCTTCAGCGAACAGCAGCTGCACGGCGGCGTGCAAGGCGGAGACGAGCAGCGCGGCCGGCATCGACTTTCCGGACACGTCGGCAACGAGCATGCTCATGACGCCGTCGCGGTCGACGAAGGTGTGGTAATCGCCGCCGACCTGACGCGCCGGCCGTGACAGCGTGGCGATGTCGATCTCCACGGATCGCGGGACCGTTTTCGGAAGAATGTCGCGCTGGATCGTCGCTGCGAGCTCGAGCTCACGCTCGATGCGCTGCTTCTCCAGCGCTTCTTTGTGCAGGCGGGCGTTCTCGAGTGCCACCGCGGCCTGCGTCGCGAACAGGGAGAGGAGGCGCAGCTCATTCGCCTCGAATGCGCCGACGGCGCCTTCGCGCGTCTCGCGGTCGGCCGCGGCGAGCACGCCGATGATCGAGTTGTTGCCCTTGATCGGCACGGCGACAAATGCGGAGCAGCCGGGAAAGATGCAATCCGTTTTCTCGTCTACGAACGTCAGCGGCGTCCCCTCGGTGAGCAGTTGCGCCGTCAGGTCGCGGTCCAGGAAGTCCTCGCGCACATCGCCGAACGATCGAAACAGCACGAAACCGTTCGTGTCCTTGAGGAACAGCGCGGCCCGGCGAGCGTTCGTCAGCGAGATCATGCGAAACAGAATCTCATCGGCGACCTCGTCGATGTTGAGGGTCGAAGCGATCGAGAGTCCGATGTCGTAGAGAGACTCGAGCTCCCACAACCGGTACTTGAGCTGGAAGTCGCCTTCGCGTGTCTCCACGAGCAGCCGCTGATTCGTGATGATCGTGCTCACGTAGTCGCCGGCCGCTCGAGCGAGCGCCAGGTCCTCGTCGGAGCCGCGGCCCATGAGAGCCATCACGCCGATGTCGTCGCGATGGCTCCGCAGACGGAGCACGATCGCCGGGCGCGGATCCAGCGGCAGTTCCAGCTTCCACTTCGGATCGAGGATCTCGGGCGCGACGAGTTGATGCGACTTCGCCGCGAGCCTCATCGACTCGTCGCGATCGCGGAGATACAACGCTCCCGACTCGAATGGCGTGTGGCGCGTAAACGCGTCGAGGATTTTGCCGGCGTCTCCGGGAAGCGAGCAGCGTTCGAGCTGCTGCAGCTCATTCAGAAAACCGGAAAGGGAGCGGGTCGGCGTCATGGTCGGGACGTATCGCGATTATAGGCGGGACACCGTTCGCGACTTTCGCCGGACCGCGACGGCTACGACGACGAGGACGTCGGCGCGAGATCGAGTTCTTTCATGGCGGCGTCCTCGCTGTCGAAGATCGTCGCGTAGTTCGCCAGGCCCATGATCTGGAAAGTCTTGTGAATGACGGGCGTGAGAGAGCAGAACGCGATCTTGCCGCCCTTGTCCATCATCTTCTCGATGATCTCGATGAGGATGCTGATCCCGATCGAGTTGACGATCTTCGTCTCGCGGAGGTTCAGAAGGAGGGTGCGCACACCATCGTCCATCAACTCGTAAGCACGGTTGGCGATCTCCTCACCTCCGACGTTGTTGATGTACCCCTTCGTGTAGAGGATCGCGCCCGCGGCGCGTCGTTCGACGGCGACTCTCAATTCCTCTGTCATGATTTCTTCTCGTACTTCACCATGTGAACCGTGGTCCCGTCCACACCGGTGATGATCTCGACTTCATCCATGTGCGCTTGCATCAGCTGAATGCCACGGCCGCGGCGATACGTCGGGCCGAGCTTCACCCGGCGGTTCCGTGCTTCATCAATGTCGAAGCCCCGGCCATGGTCGCTGATCCAGATGTCGATGCGGGGATTGCCGTCGCCCTGGAAAGTGCCGACGAATCTTAGATAGATGCGCTGGTCTGCGCAACCGGAATGCTCGCGAGCGTTGATGCAGGCCTCGATGATGGCATGAGCCATCTCATCGATTCTCTCTGCACTCATCCCCAGTTCCCGCGCCATGTTGCCCGCAGCGCGCGCAGCCGCGATCTCGATGTCGGGAACCATCGGAAGAGTCAGCTCCATCTGCCGCTCTGCGGTCATCGTCATTCGGTTGTCCCGGGGAAGGATGGGCTCGCTAGAAGGAAAGGAAAAGCGCCGCGACCGTCTTGACCCAGTTCGGGATTCCGCCGATGGAGTTCAGTGCAAAGAGCGCGAACGTGTTCACCACCAGCATCGAGGGAACCAACACGGCGGCGGGCATCAGCGATTCGACTTTGCTGCGGGCAGTTGCGAGGTTGTTCATGGTTGTCCCCCTCATTCTTCGGGGAGACCCCATCGCAACGTGACTGCCACCCATTCCGGTCTGCCTTCAAACCCTCTAACCCTCTGACGACGCACAGTTTACACGAATGAACATCAACGTAAACACGTAACATGGAGTGAGACAATTTGGTACAGATCTGAAGCAGACTCGAATTGTTCTACTGTAAGTAATTCAAAAGATTTGACTTATTAATGTATGTCCCAAGAGTCATCATGTGGGACATTTTGCGACGGCTCGCCGCGACGGCGATACAGCGTCTTGCGATCGACGCCCAGGATCTTCGCTGCCGCCGAGATATTGCCCTTCGTGTGAGCAAGAACCCGGGCGATGTAGCGCGATTCGAGGTCGTTGAGACTGAGGAGCTCGCCGCTGAACGCACCGGCGTCAGCGCCTGCGACGGTTTCGGGAAGCAGAAGATCGCCTGGATCGATGATCGGATCCGTCGTCAGCGCCAGTGCCCCTTCGATCAGGTTCTCGAGCTCCCGCACGTTCCCCGGAAACGGATAGCGCATCAGGTTCTGCAGCGCTTCCTGCGTGATGCGCACATCCTTGAGGCCTTCACGTTTCCCGTACTTGTCGAGGAAGAACCGCACCAGCTTCGGGATGTCGTCCTTGCGGTCGCGCAGCGGCGGCAGCACGATCTCGACGACTTTCAACCGGTAATAGAGATCCTGCCGGAACTCGTTGCGCTCGATCATCTGCTCGAGATCGCGATGGGTCGCGGAAAGAATTCGCACGTCGATCGGGATTCGTCTCCGTCCGCCGAGCTTCTCGACTTCGCGCTCCTGCAACACGCGCAGAAGCTTCGCCTGCAGCACGAGCGGGATATCGCCGACCTCGTCGAGAAACACCGTCCCGCCTTTGGCCAGCTCGAATTTCCCCGGACGCGCTTCGACCCCGGTCGCGACTCCACGCTCGATCCCGAACAGTTCCGACTCGAGCAGCGTTTCCGGCAATGCCGCGCAGTTGATCGCGACGAACGGTCCGTCCTTGCGCGGCGAATTGCCGTGGATGAGCCGCGCCACCATCTCCTTGCCGGTCCCCGACTCGCCTCGAATCACGACACTGGCCTGACTGTCCGCGACCCGCGCCACGAGGTCGATGACACGCTGCATCTTCGGCGAGTCTCCGACCATCAGCCGGTCGTTGTAGTCACGCAGCATCCGTTGCTTCAGCGTCCGGTTCTCGTCTTCGAGCGTCTCGCGCATCAGATCGACGCGGTGGAACCGGCGCGTGTTGTCGATCGCCGCCGCGCCGATCGCGCCAAGGGATTCGAGGAAGCGGAGGTCGTCCTCGACGAAGGCGCCGCTCTTCGCACCGCGCTCCTCTTTTCCGCCGACGCCGATCGCTCCGAAGATCGTTTCGCCGGCGACCATGGGCGCGATCAGCAACTCGCTGCCCGCGGCGCCGAGAAACTTTGAGACGCTCACCGACATCGGCTCGCGCGATGCGATGACCTGGCGGATCGGCGGCTCCGCGAGAACCGCGGCCGGCGCCGGCGCATCCAGCTCGAACGTGAACAACTGCTGAATGTTCAGCTTCTCATCGAGCGAGAACGCGAATCCGATCGTCGCGTCGAGCACAGACACCGCCCGATGCATCAACTCCTCGAGAAGCTCCGCCTCAGGCCGCAGCGTATTGAGCGCGCGGCCGATGTCATAAAGCGCCTCGAGCTGGAGGAGCTTGCGGCGGAGATCGAAATTCGATTGAGGCAACTAACCCTTCCCTTGCGCCCGGCGGCACTCGCCGAGCAGGAAATCGCACTGCCAGTCGTCATAGAACGGACGATCGGCCTCATAGATTCTGATGAAGAGGGTTTCTGCCTCCGAATACCGTCCTGTCTTCATGAGCGTCCGGCCGAGGAAGTACATGGCCTTGAGGGTTACCGGCTCTTTCGCCTGAGCGGTCACGATGGCCCGGAATCCCTGCTCGGCCGCGGCGAACTGTCTCCTCTGGTATGAGCAGAGTGCGCGGGAGTAGTCGTCGGGCGCGCCACACGTGGACGGCGGCGCAGCCGTCGCTGGAATCGCGAATAGTGCGAGAATCAGGAGCAATCTACGCATATGAGGTCGCTGGGACGCTGGGTCGCTAGGTCGCTGGGTCGTTCGACGACTCTGTGTTTTCCCCAGCGACCCAGCGACCCAGTGTCCCAGCGACTTCAATTATGCGCTTAGGCATCATCGGCGGCGGCCGCGCCGCATGGGCTTTCGGATCATCATGGCTTCGCCTCGGCTGGCCGATTACGGGAGTGTGGCTGCGCGACGAGTCGCACAGCAGGATCGCCGATTTGCTCAAGGCGCCGCGGGCGAACATTGCGACGCTCGCGGCCGATTCTGAGCTGATCCTCGTCGCGGTCAGCGACCGGTCCATCACCGAGGTTGTCAAGCAGATCCCCGAGACCGAGGCGATCATTTTCCATGCGAGTGGTGCGACGCCGAGTCTGCGGGACGGGTTTTCGCTGCATCCTCTGAAGACGCTCGCGCCGGTCGGCGAGCCTTCCGACCTGGCGGACACGCTGCTCGTCTTCGAGGGAAATCATCGGAAGACAGCGAAGCTGATCGTGAAAGCCATCGGCGCGCGGTTCGCGGAGATCACCGCGGAACAGAAGGTGCTGTACCACGCCGCTGCGGTGTTTGGCGCGAACTACGTCGCGGCCATCCTCGACATCGCCCAGCAGATCATGGCCGGCGCCGGGGTCGACGACACGCGGCCCGAGCTGGCCGCTCTGGCACACTCCGCGATCGACAACTGGGCCGCGCATGAGGACGACACGCGATTCACGGGTCCGGCGGCTCGCGGCGACCTGGAGACCATCCGCCGCCATCTGAATGCCCTCCGCGACCAGCCGCGCCTTGCCGATCTGTACGAGATCCTTGCCGAACATATTGCAAGGCAAAGTCTTGCCGCTCCGAAGTAGCGGATGCTACGATCGACTGCCGTTTTCTCTCGGCGGCACAACCTGGAGCTGAACCGACGGAATGGTCTTCTTCAACTATGCAACGATGCAGATGGCCGCGAAGATCGTCTATTACGGTCCGGGCCTCTGCGGGAAGACGACGAACCTCCATCACATCTACGCGAAGACGTCGCCGCAGAGCCGCGGCGAGATGGTGAGCCTCGAGACCGAGACCGATCGCACGCTGTTTTTCGATCTGCTCCCGATCGACGTCGGCGTGATCGGCGGATTCAAGACACGCCTGCAGCTCTACACGATCCCCGGCCAGGTCTTCTACAACACGACGCGTAAGCTCGTGTTGAAAGGCGTCGACGGCATCGTGTTCGTCGCCGATTCGCAGCAGGCCGCGCTCGATGCGAACGTCGGCTCGTTCAAGAACCTCCGCGAGAATCTCGCCGAGATCGGATTGAGCCTCGATGACATTCCGATGGTCATCCAGCTGAACAAGCGTGACCTGCCGAACGTCGCCACCGTCGAAACGCTGCTCGATATGCTCGATCGCGACCGCAATTACGAATTTGTGGAATCGGTCGCCTCCAACGGCGCGGGCGTCTTCGAAACGCTGAAAGTCATCTCGAAGCTGACGCTGCGCACCTTGCGCCGCCGCATGACCGGCGAGGAGCCGTCCCGCAGCAGCTCGCGCAAGCTCGGTGACGTTGCCCAGTTCCGCGTGAAAAACGAGGGCGCAGGCTCGCGCGAAACGCCGGCACCGACCGCCACCTCCGCGATCGGCGTGACCGCGCCGGCGGCGAGTGCTGCGGCTAAACCGTCGATGTCGCGATCTTCGCAGACGGCGGTCGAAGACATCGTCGAGGACCTCAACGCGTCGGAGGAGCTCGCGGCCGCAACCCGCGCGCAACAGCCGCCGGCGCCGCCCGCCGCCGCCGCGCCGGACATCGCCTTCAGCGAGGCGGAGAAACCGGCGAAGGTCGCGCCAGTGAAACACGTCAAGGTCCGCTCGACGATCGATGTCATGGCCGAGCTGGAGGCTTTGCGCAAGCGCGCGACCACGCAGACGAGTCCCAAAGCGAAGAAAGAGGTCGCGACACACGCTCCCTCCCGCGGGCGCGAGCTGCACAAAGCGATCACCGTGACGATCCCCCCGCTGGTCCTTCCTCAGACGAAGAATCTGAAAATTACGCTATCCTTTGAGAACAGCGACGGCGGAGTGGTCCAGGAGCAACAGCAGACTGTGGAGCTCGAGGACACGTCCGACGTCGAGTCCGTGTCCGTCAATCTCAGAATCGATCAGACGTAGTTCGGGAAGCGAGGGTGGGTATGAACAACCTGCGACTTCTGTTGCCAGCGGCAGCTTTGAGTCTGGCCGCGTGCGCGACCACTGTCCCTCCGCCACCCACCCCCTCCTCGGTCCTCGGTCCCCGGTCCTCGGATGTCGCCGACTTGCGGCACGACGTTCAGGCGACCTACGACGAAATCGTTGCGCATCAATCAGGACCGATCGACGCGCCGCAGGTCGACGTCGAGTCGGCGGCATCGATTCCCATCCCCGAGCATCGCACCATCCGCGGCGCGCTGAATTTGTTTACGACCGACATGCGCGATGACATCCAGACGTCGCTCCTCCGGTCCGCGCATTACAAGAAGACGATCGAAGCCGCGCTGCGCGACTACCGGTTGCCGAAAGGACTCGAATATCTCCCGGTGATCGAGAGCGCGTACATGCCGCTGGAGACATCGCGATCGGGCGCGCATGGGATCTGGCAGTTCATGCCCGACACCGCGCGCGAATACGGACTTCGTGTGGACTGGTGGGTCGACGAGCGCGCCGATCCGGAAAAGTCCGCGCAGGCCGCCGCCGCGTACCTCAACGATCTCTATCGCGATTTCAACGACTGGCCGCTCGCACTGGCTGCCTACAACGCCGGGCCGGGCCGCATCCATCGTGCAATGGAGTCAACAGGCTCAACGAACTTCTGGGAGTTGCTCGACGCGGGCGCCGTTCCGCGTGAGACCCGCGGATACGTGCCGACGTTTTACGCGACGCTGATCATCGCCAGCGACCCGGCCACGTACGGCTTCCGCCTCGACGAGACATTCGACGTCGACGTGAAGCAGGTTGCGGTCGACGGCCCGCTGTCGATCGCTTATCTCGCCGAGGCTGCCGGAATCGAGGGTGAGGTTCTGAAGCAGATGAATCCGGCGTTGCGCCGCGCGATCCTTCCACCCGGGCGCACCACGGTCAACATCCCGTCGAGGGCAGCCGACACGATCGCCGCGCGCTCGAGCACGCTCAGGAACGAGGACGCGAACATCGCCGTCTGCTCGTTCACGCTTCGCGAAGGCGACACACTGAAAGGCCTCGCTCGCGCACTCGGTACGAATGCCGACACGCTGATCGCCATGAACGCGCTGCGTTCGGTGCATTCCGTCGGCGAAGGCGACTCGATCTATCTCCCGGTCCGTGCACGCGACCTGGGAACCCTGCTCGCCGGCTCGTATTACAGCGTCCGCAAAGGCGACACGGTGTACTCGATCGCGAAGCGGCACGATCTGTCGGTCCACGAGCTGCGCGAGTTGAACGACCTCTCGTCACACACGAAACTTCATCCCGGCCAGCGGTTGCGTGTCACCGCGCCGCGGCCGGTTACCGCCGGCAACTGAGTCGATCGCGGAATGGGGAACTGGCTGGATTCGATCCTCAACAACGATCTGACGTTCATCTACATCCTGCGATCGCGATCATCCTCATCACGATTGGCTTCGGATCGCTGATCACGACGATCCTCTTCCTCGCTCGATCCACACGCGTGGAGGGAACGCTTGTCGCGTGGGAGAAGCTCACCTCTCGCGAGATTCGCCGGGGTGCGCCGTCGATGCGGCCGAGTGAGCGGCCAACGTACCAGGCCGTGGTGGCGCTCATGGCAGCGGATGGAACAGAACATCGTGTGACGGGTACCGTCTGGTCGAACCGGCGCGGAAAACCTACGCTCCCGATTAGACACCGGCTACCCGTCCGATACCGAGTCCGACGGCCCGACGATGCCCGCGTCGCGACGATCGTCAATCTCTGGTTCATGCCCGTCGTGTGTTCGATCATCGGAGCCTTTCTGATGTACATCTTGCTTCACTGATCGTCCCTCTCCTTGAAATGTCGCACGCTGCTTGTTAGTTTGCCCGGTCACCGATGGCCGAATCGAGCGACTACAAGAAGACACTGAACCTCCCGCAGACGACGTTCGCGATGAAAGCGAACCTTCCTCTCAACGAGCCGAAGCGGCTCGAGCACTGGGGAAGCATCAACCTCTACGGTCTCATCCGCGAGAAGTCCGCGGGCCGTCCGAAGTTCGTTCTGCACGACGGCCCTCCGTACGCGAATGGCGAGATTCACATCGGCCACGCTCTCAACAAGATCCTGAAGGACATCATCGTGAAGTCGCGGACGATGATGGGCTTCGACTCGCCCTACGTCCCGGGCTGGGATTGCCACGGCCTGCCGATCGAGCATGCCATCGGCAAGAAACTCGGATCGAAGAAGCAGCAGATGTCCGCCGGTGAGTTCCGCCGCGCATGCCGCGAATTCGCCGCGTCCTACGTCGACATCCAGCGCCGCGACTTCGTCCGCCTCGGCGTCCTCGGCGACTGGGATCATCCCTACACGACGATGGCCTTCAACTACGAAGCGGACATCGCCGGCGCACTCGGCCGGTTTTTCGAGACCGGCGCCGTCTACAAGGGATTGAAACCCGTTCACTGGTGCACGTACGATCAGACCGCGCTCGCCGAAGCCGAGGTCGAGTACCGCGATCACACGTCGCCGTCGGTGTATGTGCGGTTCCGCCTGACCGACGAATCGGTGAAGAGTCTCGATCTTCCGATCGAGTTGCCGGTGTATGCGCTCATCTGGACGACGACGCCGTGGACGCTGCCGGCCAATCTGGCGATCGCCGTGAAGCCCGACTACGACTACGCGATCGTCGAGCACGACGGCGCGAACTACATCCTGGCGAACGATCTCGTCGCGAGCGCGACGAAGAAGTTCGGCTGGACCGATTACAAAGTCGGAAAGATCTACAAAGGCTCGTCGCTCGAGTATCTCCGTTACCGCCACGCGTTTCTTCCACGCGAAGGCGTCTTCGTCCTCGGCGACTACGTCACGCTCGAGGCCGGAACGGGACTGGTGCACACCGCACCTGGCCACGGTGCCGACGACTTTCAGACTGGCAAGCGCTACGGCCTCGACATCTACACGCCCGTCAACCATCGCGGCGAATTCACGCAGGACGTCCCCTTGTGGGCGGGACTGCACGTGTTCAAGGCGAATCCGCTGATCGTCGAGCATCTCCGCGAGCGGGGCGCGCTCGTTCACGCCGAGACGATCACGCATTCGTATCCGCACTGCTGGCGTTGCAAGAACCCGATCATCTTCCGCGCAACGGAGCAGTGGTTCATCTCCATGGACGAGACGAAGCTGCGCGGCCGCGCGCTCGAAGAGATCCACAAAACGAAATGGCATCCGGTGTGGGGTGAAGAACGTATGGCCGGCATGGTCGAGAACCGTCCGGACTGGACGATCTCGCGTCAGCGCGTGTGGGGCGTTCCGATCACCGTCCTTCATTGCGAGAAGTGCAACGAGTC
This sequence comes from Thermoanaerobaculia bacterium, assembly GCA_036382495.1. Lineage (GTDB taxonomy): Bacteria > Acidobacteriota > Thermoanaerobaculia > Gp7-AA8 > Gp7-AA8 > DASVHS01. The sequence goes on from DASVHS010000190.1 coordinate 10,713, forward strand.
GATTCATTCGCCGGAATTCTTCGCGAAGGTGATGGAGCGATTTCGAGCCGAAGGCGCCGACTCCTGGTACGACCGTCCCGCGACGGATTTCCTGCCGGCCGGCTACAAGTGCAGGTGCGGGAACACCGAGTTTCGCAAAGAGCTCGACATTCTCGACGTCTGGTTCGACTCCGGCTGCTCGCACATCGCCGTGCTGAAGACGCGTCCGGAGTTGACGTGGCCGGCCGCGGTCTACATCGAGGGCCACGACCAGCATCGCGGCTGGTTTCAGTCATCGCTGCTCGTCGGCACAGCGATCGAAGGCGGCGCTCCGTTCAAACAGGTCATCACGTGCGGCTTCGTGCTCAACGAAAGCGGCGACAAGATGTCGAAGTCCAGCGGCAACGCGTTGTCGCCGCAGGACGTCATCAAGCAGAGCGGCGCTGACATCCTCCGCCTCTGGGTCGCGGTCAGCGACTACACCGATGACATGTCTTTCGGTCCGCAGATCCTCACGCGCGTCGGCGAGGCGTATCGCAAGATCCGCAACACGGCGCGATTCCTCCTCTCGAACCTGAGCGACTTCGATCCGCAGAAAGACGCGTTGCCGATCGATCAGCTTCTCGACACCGATCGCTGGGCGCTCGATCGCGCGGCGCGTGCCTTCGAGCGTTGCCGCGAGGCATACGACACGTACGAGTTTCACCTCGTCTACCACCGCCTGCTCGAGCTCTGCACGATCGATCTCTCCTCGATCTACATCGATGTCTCGAAAGACACGATCTACATCGAGGCTCCGGCGGCACGCTCGCGCCGCAGCGCTCAGACGGCCATGTACGAGATCCTGCGCGGCCTGACGTCGATGATGGCGCCGATCCTCTCCTTCACCGCGGATGAAATTTACGAGGCGATGCCGGGCGTCAAAGAAAAATCCGTGCACCTCACCGACTTCCCTCGCCTCGACGTTGCGTTGAGCGATGGCGCGCGGGAAGCGTGGGACCGCATCCTCCAGCTCCGGGACGAGGTGACGAAAGTCATCGAGCCCGCGCGCGCAGCGAAGCAGATCGGCCAGTCACTCGAAGCCGACATCGTCATCTACGGCGACTTCTCCCCGGACACGATCCTCGGCGACGTGAACGTGGACCTGGCCAAGATCTTCATCGTGTCGCACGTGAACTTCCGTCCGCTCGGCGAATTCACCGGCGAGCCGATCGAAGTCAAAGGACTTGGCAAAGTCGGCATCAGCATGGTGAAGGCCCGCGGCAAAAAGTGCGGCCGCTGCTGGAACTATCGCGAAGAAGTGACGGACGAAGGCTACCCGTGCGCGCGATGCCAGGCGATCCTCGACCAGCTTGC
>DASVHS010000191.1:0-2202 GCA_036382495.1 Thermoanaerobaculia bacterium
TCGATGTGGATCGTTCGCGTCGCGTTACGGCGCCCGTACACCTTTGTCGTCCTGGCGCTGCTCATCCTCATGGTGGGCCCGCTCACCATCGCGCGGACGCCGGTCGACATCTTCCCGAACATCAACATCCCCGTCGTCGCCGTCGCGTGGACTTACGGCGGGCTCTCGGCCGACGACATGTCGACGCGGATCGTCACGATCTATGAGCGATCGCTCACGACGACGGTCAACGACTTGGAGCACATCGAGTCGCAGTCGCTGCGCGGTAGCTCGATCGTCAAGATCTTCTTCCAGCCGACCGCGAAGATCGAGCTGGCCGTCGCGCAGGTCACCGCCGCGTCGAATTCGGTGCTCCGTCAGTTGCCGCCCGGCACGCAGCCGCCCCTCATTCTCGCCTACAACGCCTCCACCGTCCCGGTGCTGCAGCTCGCGCTCTCGGGCAAAGAGCTCTCCGAGCAGCAGTTCTTCGACATCGGCACCAACTTCCTACGGGTGCAGCTCGCCACCGTGCAGGGCGCGCAGATACCGTACCCCTACGGCGGCAAGCAGCCGCAGATCCAGGTGGACCTCAACCCGGCCGCGATGCAGGCGAAAGGGCTGTCGCCGACCGACGTTGTCAACGCCATCAGCCTGCAGAACCTGATTCTGCCGGCTGGAACGTCGAAGATCGGATCATACGAGTACGATGTCGACATCAACGGCAGCCCGCGGACGGTCGGCGAGCTGAACGACCTGCCGATCAAGACCGTCGGCCGCAGCACGATCTACATTCGCGACGTCGCGCACGTGCGCGACGGCTATCCGCCGCAAACCAACATCGTGCGCGTCAACGGACAGCGCGCTGCGCTGCTGACAATTCAAAAAACCGGCAACGCCTCGACGCTCGACATCATCAGGCAGATCAAAGACGCGCTGCCCCGCATCCTGCCGAGCCTGCCGCCCACGCTCGAAGTCAAACCGCTCGCGGACCAGTCCGTGTTCGTCCGCGCGTCGATCGACGGCGTGCTGCGCGAGGCGGTGATTGCCGCCTGCCTCACGGCGCTGATGATCCTGGTCTTCCTCGGGAGCTGGCGCAGCACGGTCATCATCGCGGTCTCGATCCCGCTGTCGATCCTGAGCTCGATCATCGTGCTGAGCGCGATCGGCGAGACCATCAACATCATGACGCTCGGTGGGCTCGCGCTCGCCGTCGGCGTCCTCGTCGACGACGCGACCGTCGCGATCGAGAACATCAACTGGCACCTGGAACAGGGCAAGGATCTGGAGCCGGCGATTCTCGACGGCGCGCAGCAGATCGCCATCCCCGCCTTCGTCTCCACGATCTGCATCTGCATCGTCTTCGTCCCGATGTTCTTCCTCACCGGCGTGGCGCGGTATCTGTTCGTGCCGATGGCCGAGGCGGTGGTCTTCGCGATGCTGGCGTCGTACCTGCTCTCACGGACACTCGTGCCGACGATGGCGAAGTACCTGCTGAAGGCGCACGTGCCGCACGATCCCGACCAGCCGTCGCGCAATCCGTTCGTGCGGCTCCAGCACGTGCTCGATCGCGGATTCGTGAGCGTCCGCGCCGCGTACCGTGGGCTGCTCGAGCGATGCGTGCACGGCCGGCGCGTGTTCGCGGCGGTGTTCCTGGTCGGCTGCATCGCGTCGCTTGTGCTGGTGCGATGGGTCGGCGAAGACTTCTTCCCCGCCGTCGATGGCGGCCAGTTCAAGCTGCACCTGCGCGCGCCGAGTGGCACGCGCATCGAAGAGACGGCGATGCTCTGCGATCACGTCGAGGAGGCGCTGCGCGAGACGATTCCCCCGCGCGAGCTCGGCGGCATCATCGACAACATCGGGCTGCCGTACAGCAGCGTCAACCTGTCGTACAGCACGTCTGCGCCGATCGGCCCCGGCGACGCGGACATCATGGTGTCGCTCAACCCGGATCATCGACCGACCGCGGAGTTCATCCACGACCTTCGGATGCAGCTCCCGTCGCGCTTCCCGGGCGTCATCTTCTCGTTCGTGCCGGCCGATATCGTCACGCAGATTCTGAATTTCGGCCTGTCGGCGCCGATCGACATTCAGATCGTCGGGCGGAATGTGGAGGCCAACCGCCACTTCGCCGGCGGTCTGATCCGCAGCCTGACGCAGGTGCCGGGCATCGCCGATCTGCGCGTTCACCAGGAATTCAACCAGCCCAGCTTGCACCTGAACGTC
>DASVHS010000192.1:0-10144 GCA_036382495.1 Thermoanaerobaculia bacterium
ACGTCGCCTCGATGCGTTTTCCGGTCTTCGTGTCGGTGGCCCAGACGACGGCGCGGTGATAGTTGCCTTTGAGCGCCTTGATCGCGTCCGTCATCATCAGCGTGATCGCGCCCGTCTTCGCGTCATACGCGTACGGCAGCAACGAGCTGACGCCAAGGAGGGCCATGCCGACGGAGCGGGGATCGATGGATTTGAAGTTCGGGATGCGCGCGGAGATCACGGCGGCGGCCGGCTCGACCACGTCTCCAGGTTTCGGCGTCATCTCCGCGAGCTGCATCGGCGTCGCGCCCATGTAACGGCGGAACGCTGCGAAGTCCATCCGCTTGTCGATGACGAAGCGTCGCATGCGCAGCGGGTCGCTGCCGGGGACGACTTTGCCGAAGTCGCACGTCAGCGCCGCGGTGTAACCCGCTTTGCCGACGATGCGCGCGAGGTAGTGATCGTAGTCGCCGAATGGATAGGCGAGGAAGTCGACCGGCTGTCCGATGTGCTTCTCGAGGATTTGTTTACTGTCGGCGAGCTCTTTCTGCAGCCACTTCGCGTATGCAACATCGTCGAGCTCGGGATGCCGTGGCCGTGTCAGGAATGGATGCGACAGCGAGTGGCTCTCGATGTCGGCGCCGTTTTTCGCCATCTCCCGGATCTGATCCCAGTTCAGTGCCGTCGCCGTCTTGCCGATGATCTGCGGGTAGATGAACAACGTGAACGGGAACCCCCGCTTCTTCAGTTCCGGATACGCCTCGGTGTACGTGCTTCGCCATCCGTCGTCGATCGTGATGACGACCGGGTTCGGTGGCAGCGCCGTGCGCTTGCCGGTGACATATTCATAGAGGTGGCGGAGCGGGATGACGTTGTAGCCGGTCATCTCCAGATATTGAAGATGCTGGCGGAATGTCTCGCGGCTGATCTCCATGCGCGGATCGTGGGGCGCCTCCACGATGTGATAGCAGAGAACCGTGCCCCCGATGGGGTTGGAAGGGTCCGCCGGTTGCTGACGAGCAAGCAGAGGAAGTGTGAGGAAAAGGCCGAAAATCGTCGCCAGAAACGCCCGCGCGGTCATGTATCTCCCGAACAACCCACGATCTTGCTAACGCCGCAGTGCAAACCGGATGCTAGGGTGACTATTCTAAACGCTTCGCAGGAATCCGGCGCCTTCGTTGACGGTTCAGGGCGGCTGCAGTAGAGTCACCCACTTTCAACCCGAGGCAGGTCCGTCCACATGGATCGTCAACATCGCAGAGAGCTTAAGCACGACAGGTTCGTCGACGAGATCGGCGTTCTGTCCACCCGCGCCCGTGAAAACCAGCGCGTCCTGATCGGTATTGCCGTCGCGGCACTGCTTGTCGCCATTGCCGCGTACGGAGTCTATTTTTACCGAAGCAACCGCGAGCGCAAGGCGCAGGACATGCTGGCGACGGCGATTGACACGATCGAGTCGCCGCTGGTCATCCCGGCGCAGCCGAACCCGGACGCGAAGTTCAAGACCGAAGAGGAACGGAACAAAGCCGCCGAGAAGCAGTTCAACGAAGTGAAGTCGAAGTTCAGCGGCACGGATGCGGCCGATGTCGCCGGCGTTTACCTGGCCCGGATCGGTGCGGCGCGCGGCGATGTAGCCGGCGCGCGCAGGCTGCTGCAGGCTTTCATTCAGGATCATTCGAGCCACGTACTTGCCCGCTCCGCGCGTTACAGCCTCTACCAGCTTCGGGTCGAATCAGGCGAGTCCTCGCAGGTCACGAGCGAGCTGACGGCCGAGCTCGCAAAGCCGGAAAAGGATCAGGTCCTGCCGGCCGACTCGATGCTCGTCCTTCTCGCGCACGCGTACGAAGTGCAGGGCAACGATCAGAAGTCGCGCGATACCTATCGCCGCATCGTGACCGAATTCCCCGACTCGCCGTTCGCTTTGGAAGCGCAGCGGAGAGTGGGACCGGCGTAATTGAGTTGCCGGTTACCGGTTACCGGTTACCGGTGTCACCACGGGCAACAGGTAACCGGTAACCGGTAACCGATGCACGCTCTCCTCTACGCCGCCCTCCTCCTCTGGGCCTTCGGTCTCATCAACATCATTCTCAACCTGCTCTTCCTGGGGAAGCTGCGTGGCGCGACGCTCGACCGGTATCCGCTCGTGTCGATCATCGTTCCGGCGCGGAACGAGGAGCGCGCGATCGAGCGCACTGTGCGGGCGATGCTCGCCCAGGACTATCCGGAGCTCGAAGTCATCGTCGTCAATGACCGGTCGAGCGACTCGACCGGCGCCATCCTCGATCGCGTTGCGTCGGAAGACTCGCGGCTGGTCGCCGTGCATGGCGAAGAGCCGCCGCCCGATTGGCTCGGCAAACCGTGGGCGCTGCATCAGGGCAGTCTGCGCGCTCGCGGAGAGTTGCTGCTGTTCGTCGACGCGGATGTGCATTACGCGCCGGCCGCTGTGTCGACCGCGGTGCAGCACAACGAGGCGACCCATCAGGACCTGACGTTCCTCTTCCCGAATTTCGAGATGCATGGCCTTTGGGAAAACGCGCTGATGCCGGCGGTGCCGATGACTCCGTTCACGGTTCCCATCTGGCTCGGCGAGCGGTTGCCGTACACGTATCTGGCGATCGGCGGAGGCACCGGAAATCTGATCCGGCGCGCCGCGTACGACAAGGCCGGCGGACACGCCGCCTTGCGCGACGCGGTGATCGACGACGTCGGACTCGCGCATCACGTCCGTCGCAGCGGCTCGCACACCGGCATCGCACGAACCGAGCATCTCGTTTCCGTGCGCATGTACCACGGCTTCCGCGAGGTCGTGAACGGGTTCACGAAGAACGTCTTCACGATCGTCGGGAGAAGCTATCTCGGTGCGGCGTTCTTTCTCTCGATCTTCATCGTCGGCAGCCTGCTGCCGTTCGCGATGGCGCTTACGGGGAACCGTGTTGCCATCGCGACGGTCGCGCTGATCATCCTGTCGCGTCTGATTTTCTTCGCCGGTGTCGGATACCCGCTCTGGAGCGCTGTGCTGCTGCATCCGCTGACGGCGGTCGGATGGATGTGGATCACGATCCGCTCGACATGGGTCGTCGGAATTCGCGGGCAACTGCCCTGGCGCGGGCGGACGTATGATCCGAACCGCACACGTTTCGGCGCGGATCGGTGAATTTCTTGCACCGCCGGAATCTCAGAAGGAGAAGTCAATGAGCGAGAAGCCGTTTCTGACAGACGTCACCGAGTTGCGCCGCCGGGCGCGGCAGCACATGCAGGAAGGCGCGGTGACGGAAGCGTATCGGGGAAACCGCGATACCGTCATCAAGTTGTTGAACGAGGCCCTGGCGACCGAGATCGTCTGCGTATTGCGTTACAAGCGCCATTACTTCATGGCCCAGGGCATTCACTCCGATCCCGTCGCCGCGGAGTTTCTTCAGCACGCGAACGAGGAGCAGGGTCACGCCGACCAGCTGGCCGGCCGCATCGTGCAGCTCGGCGGCTCGCCAAATTTCAATCCCGAAGGAATCCTGACGCGATCCCATTCGGAATACGTCGAAGGACAGACGCTGCTGGACATGATCAAGGAAGACCTGATCGCCGAGCGCATCGCCATCGATTCCTACACGGAGATGATCCGCTACATCGGCGACGACGACATCACCACGCGCCGCGTCCTGGAAAGCATCCTGTCGGTCGAAGAGGAGCACGCCGAGGATCTGGCCAGCTTCCTGGCCGACATGGACAAGGACTGGAAGACGCGGGAGCGGAAGGGCGGGTGAGCAAATCAGAGCGCAGAGGGCGGAGCGCAGAGCGCAGGTTCTCCTGCCCTCCGCGCTCTGCCCTCTGCGCTCTCGTCCCATACTTCCCGCTAGGTCATCGCGGAATAGGGTCGTGTTCTCATCATTGAGATGAGACACGATTTCGAGTCCTCCCTTCCCGATTCGCCGCCGCCGCCGCTGAATGACGACGAGTTGCTCGATGCTTACTCCTCCGCGGTGACTTCTGCGGCGGCCCGCATCACTCCTTCGGTCGTCAACATCGAGGTGCGGCAGCAGGGGCGTCGCGGCGAGCAACGCGGTGGTGGCTCCGGCTTCCTGTTCACGCCCGACGGGTTCATCCTGACGAACAGTCACGTCGTCAGCGGTGCGTCGTCGATCGACGCAACGTTGATGGACGGGACGCGTTATCCGGCGAGCGTGGTCGGCAACGATCCGCACACGGACCTCGCCGTCGTGCGCATCTCCGCGCCGAACCAGGTGCCCGCACGCCTCGGCAACTCCGATGCGATCCGCCCCGGTCAGCTCGTCGTCGCCGTCGGCAATCCCCTCGGATTTCAGTGCACAGTCACGGCGGGCGTCGTGAGCGCGCTCGGACGGACGATGCGCGCGCAGAGCGGCCGGCTGATCGACAACGTCATTCAAACCGACGCGGCGCTGAACCCCGGCAACTCCGGCGGACCGCTCGTCAACTCACGCGGTGAAGTCATCGGCGTCAATACCGCGGTCATCCTTCCGGCGCAGGGCATCTGCTTCGCGATCGGGATCAACACGGCCAAGTTCGTCGCGTCGCGGCTGATCCGCGACGGCCGCATCACGCGCAGCTACATCGGTGTCGGCGGACAGTCGGTCCCGATGCATCGCCGCGTGGTCCGCTTCTACAACCTTCCTGTCGAACACGGTGTGCTCGTGATGGGTGTGGAGAAGGGAAGTCCGGCGGAGACCGCCGGTCTACAGGATGGAGATGTGATCGTCGCGTACGGCGATCGGGCCGTCGCGAGCGTCGACGACCTCCATCGCATTCTGACCGAGGAGGAGGTCGGAAAGGCGTCGGAAGTGACGATCATTCGGTCGACGGAAAAGCTTGTCAGGACGATCGTTCCGGTCAGTGCCAGCGCCATCTCCCCCGACAGCGCCCCGTGAAGTTTTCAAGCGAAATGGTGATAGATTCGCTCAGCATAAAACAATCAAATGTCACGGCCAGCCGAACGATACGCCGAGCTCCTCGATCAGATCATCAGTCCTTTCGACCTCAGTCACGACTTTGGCCGCAAACGGGCTTATGAGGCTGCGATCGAGTACGCGCGCGAGAACCTGATCGACGATCCGCACTGCAACGACTTCCTGAACGCTGCTGCCAAGCGCATGGGATTCGCGGCCGTGTCGTTCGACACGATCGAATCACGCGTCAAGGTCCCGAAGAACGCCTGGCTCGACCTCTGGATCTCCGACGAAGACGATGAGATCGCGCTGACCGGAACGCGCGAAGGAATCCAGTACCTCATCGACCTCCTTTCGCAACTGCGTGAGGCAGCCGATCCGGAACAGCACATCCACCTCGATCGCGGCCTTTCGCCGATGACCGAGAACTCAGCGAACCTCGTCCTGTTCAAGGAAGAGGAAAGCTGGTTCACGGGAACAGGTGCGGAAGGTGTCCAGGAGTTTCCTCAGCGCGAGATCGATCCAAAGCAGATCTACGCGATCCAGTTCATCCACTATCCGCCCGACGATCTTCCGATCAGCGCGCACAAGCTGTATCGCGTGCTCAAGGTCGAAGAGGATGACGGCTATGCGGCGACGGTCAAGGAGTTCGGCGAAGGCACCGACGACCGCTACTTCCGCTTCACGTTCATGGCCGACAACGACGACAAGTTCACGTACAGCTTCCACCTCGACGATCCGGCGGTGAACTACTTCACGCACCGCGAGATCCTGAAGCTGGCCATGCGCAGCGTCTAATCAGAGCGCTGAGGGCGGAGCGCAGAGCGCAGGAGTAAGCCCCGTCTGCGCTCTGCCCTCTGCGCTCTGATTTACACCGGCTGTGTACAGAATTTACAGCGATGCGCCTCTCGCGGAATCGGCGACAGGCACTGCGGACAATCCTTCATCGTCGGCGTGACAACCTCGGCCGGCTTGCGTGTCATCTTGTTTACCTGCCGGATCATCAGGAAGATCGCCAGCGCCACGATCAGGAATTGAATCGTGGCGTTGATGAAAAGTCCGTAATTCATCGTCGCCGCGCCTGCGGCTTTTGCCTGCGCCAGCGTTTCGTAGTGGCCGCCGGACAGCGTCACGAAGTAATCGGAGAAGTCGTGCTTTCCGACGATGACGCCCAGCACGGGCATGAAGATGTCGTCGACCACAGACGTGACGATCTTGCCGAACGCCGCGCCGATGATCACGCCGATTGCGAGATCGATGACGTTTCCCTTGAGCGCGAATTCCTTGAACTCCCTGGCGATACTCATGCGACGACTCCTTCGCACGCTACGATAGACTCCGCGCGTTTTATGAGCAACGCAGAACGCATCCGACAGATCGCGGTGATCGGGACCGGGACGATGGGGCGGGGCATCGCCTACCTTTCCGCGCTCGCCGGTTACGACACGACGATTCACGACGTCGATCCCGCGGCGCTCGATGCCGCGAAAGCATCGATCGAGTCGACTCTGCGCAAGGGCGTGGAGAAAGCGAAAATCTCCAGCGAGTCGGCCTCTCAGGCCCTGGCCCGTCTCCATCTCGTCGCCGAGCTCGAGCCGGCTGTCCGGATCGCCGACCTCATCATCGAAGCCGTCCCTGAAAATCTCGAACTGAAGTCCGATCTCTTCGGGCAGGCCGATCTCTTCTGTGCCGAGGAGACGATCCTGGCGTCGAACACGTCGTCGATCTCGATTTCGAAACTCGCCGGCAACGTGGAGCGGCGCGACCGTTTCGTCGGCCTGCACTTTTTCAATCCTCCCCATCTGATGAAGCTGATCGAGATCGTGCGCGGCGAACGGACGTCGGATGAAACGATCGCGGAAGTGCGCGTGGTCGTCGAGAAGATGGGGAAGGAGCCGATCGTCGTTCGTGACAGTCCCGGCTTCGCATCGTCGCGACTCGGCGTCGCCATCGGCCTCGAAGCGATGCGCATGCTCGAGGAAGGAGTGGCGACGGCGGCCGACATCGATCGGGCCATGGAGCTCGGCTACAACCATCCCATGGGTCCTCTCCGGCTCACCGATCTCGTCGGCCTCGACGTCCGCCTGGGCATCGCCGAATATCTCGCGTCGACGCTCGGTCCGCGCTTCGAGCCTCCGAAGATCCTGCGCGACATGGTCGCCGACGGAAAGCTGGGCAGGAAAACCGGCCAGGGCTTCTACAAATGGGATGACGAGTGATGTCGTCGGCATACGGCGCGTTTGCCTATGCGTATGACAAAGCACTGGGAGAACGGTTCTTCCGCTCGGCCCGGAAGATCCTCGACACTCTGATCGATCGCTATCCGGCGGCGACGAAATCACATCTCGACATCGCCTGCGGTACAGGACTGACGATGGAGTTCTTCGCATCGCGCGGCTGGAAGTCGACCGGCGTCGACGCGTCGGTGCCGATGCTCGCAGTGGCGCGCGACCGGGCCAGGAATCTCGTGGCCGGCGACATCCGGTCACTGCCGCTGCGCGGTACGTTCGCGCGCATCACGTGTCTGTACGACAGCCTCAACCATCTGAAGAGCCGCACCGATCTCGTCGCAGCATTTCGCGGAGTGCGCAGAGTGATGTCGCACGACTCGCTGTTCTTCTTCGACATGAACCATCCCGACATCTACCCCGAGATCTGGGGGATGAAGGAGCCGTTCGTCGCCAGCGGCGCGGGCTATCACCTGGAGATCGCGACGTCGTTCCGGCGCCGCGACGGCATCGGCCGCGCGCTGGTCACGGGTTGGGCGATGCCGACCGCCGGGCATCGCGTCGAAATTCGCGAGACGCATGAGCAGCGCGCCTATTCCGAGCGCGAGATCGTCGAGTCCCTCGGCGACGCCGGACTCGTGCCGGTGGAAGTGATCGACTTCGATCCGTACAACGAAGCCGACAGCCTGAACGCCGGCGGCGTGAAACTGTTTTTCGTCTGCCGCGCAAGTTGACGCACCTCTATCCGCGGCATATCCTCCGCTCAATCGTCCACAACCGTTTCACCCCCGCCTTGAAAGGAGACCTCATGCGTCGTCCGACCCTTGCCCTCCTCGTGGTCATTGCCCTCGTGCTTCCCGCAACGCTCTTCGCGCAGTCGCAGGCAACGACCGGCGTCATCGAAGGCATCGTCTCTGATGCTTCCGGTGCCGCGCTTCCCGGTGTCTCGGTCACGTTGCACAACCTCGAGACGAATTACACGCAGACCGCCGTCACCGACTCCGGTGGCCGATTCCGCGGCCTGCTCCTTCCGCTCGGCAGATACGACGTGACCGCCCATCTCGAAGGGTTCTCGACTTCCGTGCTGAAGGGATTCGACCTCGAGGTCGGCCAGACGCTCACCGCGAACTTCACGATGAAGCAAGCGGCGATGTCCGAGCAGATCGTCGTCACCGCGGCCGCGCCGCTCATCGAGACGGCACGCACCGAGGGAGCTACGCGCATCGACCAGAAATCGGTGGAAGGTCTGCCGAACAACGGCCGCAACTTCCTCGACTACACGAAGCTCACGCCCGGCGTGACGATCGTGCAGGGTCCCGACGGAGACGAGCTCTCGATCAACGGTCAGAAGGGAATCACGAACAATGTCTCGGTCGACGGTGCCGACTTCAACAATCCGTTCTTCGGCGAGCAGCGCGGCGGCCAGCGTCCGGCGTTCACGTTCAACCTCGACGCGGTCAAGGAGATGGTCGTCATCGCCGACGGCGCAAACGCGGAGTTCGGACGTTCGACCTCCGGGTTCGTGAACGTCGTGACGAAGTCGGGCACGAACGATCTCAAGGGAACGCTCCACCTCGTCGGCAAGAACGACAGCCTGAGCTCGAATCCAAAGAATCCCGACGGCAGCACCGCGCCAAAGAATCCATATCATCAGTATCAGACCGGCTTCACGCTCGGCGGTCCGATCATCCGCGATCAGCTGTTCTACTTTGCGGCTGCGGATTTCCAGCAGGCTCGTTCCACGAAGCAACAGGACCCGACCCGGATCGAGCCGGCCGTCGTCGCCGCGTTCGCATCCCTCGGCAGCCCGGGCGAGAATCTTCCGATCGATCGCACGAACGACGCGCGCGTGTTTCTCGCGAAAGCGGACTGGGACGTGACGGCGAAGAACCTGGCCACGCTCCGCTACAACTACACGTGGTCCGAGCAGAAGAACGGAACGTTCGACGTCGACTCATGGGGCCGGAGCGCGAACGCGACGGAAAAGGACGACTCCAACGCGCTGACCGGCGCTCTCGTCTCGACGATCACGAACAATTTCCTGAACGAGTTCCGCTTCCAGACTGCGAAAGAAGATCGTCCCCGGCCGTACAACGGGCCGTTGATCACCGGCCAGAGCCGGCCGCTGCCCGACACGGCATTCGACTTCGCAAAGAGCTATCGCTTCGGCGAGCCGTTCTTCATCCCGGTCGACTATTACGACACGCGCATCCAGTTGAACGACAACGTTTCGTGGATCCGCGGCGCGCACTCGTTCAAGTTCGGCGGCGAGTTCAATCGCGTGAACTCCGTGCAGACGTTCCGCGGATTTGAGAACGGCCGGTACATCTTCGATTCCACGAGCGGCTTCCTCAATTATCTCCGCAATCCGAACTATACCGAGTGCTCGAACGGAACGACGTCCGAAACCGGCACCTGCTCGGGTGGCTCCTCTCCAACCGGGCCGGTTCTCCTTTATCTCCAGCAGGCCGGTGTCGGTGGTATCACGGCCGACGAAGCAGGAACACAGAGTATTCCGCAGATCGAGCCCGCCGTCTTCGTACAGGACTCGTGGCAGGTGACGCCGAACATGAATCTGCAATACGGTCTGCGCTGGGAGGCGGAGATCGAACCCGATCCGATCACGCCGGCCGATCAGGTGTTCTACGCCGGTTTCTACGGCAAGACATCGAAAGGGATCGAATTCCCATCGAATGGAAAGATCCCGTCGGACAAGAAGATGTTTCAGCCTCGCCTCGGTTTCTCCTGGAATCCGAATGGTGATGGCCGCAGCGTGTTCCGCGCGAATGCCGGGATCTTCTATGGACGCGTACCGGGACTGACTGTGGCGTCGTCGCGTTCGACGAACGGCAGCCGCGGGCAGTCACTGTTCCGCAGCAGCGCGGCAGCGCCTTTCCTCGGACCGGTTCCTGCGTATCCGAACCTGATCCCGCAGTCGCAGATCGGGAACCCCGATCATCCGGACGTGTTCGTGTTCGACAAGAACTTCCAGAACCCGCGCACGACGTCCGCGAGTTT
>DASVHS010000193.1:0-10522 GCA_036382495.1 Thermoanaerobaculia bacterium
TCCAGCGCGCCATCATTCGCATTTTGCGCGAGTAGGCGGCAATTGCAGTATCGTTCCTCTCATGCGAAGAATCAGCTTCGGAATCGCCCTGGTTGTCCTCGCTTCTTCCCTCCACGCCAGCCCGATGGTGACGTTCAAGTCTGCGGTCGGCGAAGCGTCGGGTTACCTCGCCACGCCGGCGAAGGGCACGGGCAAACACCCGGCCATGATCGTCATTCAGGAGTACTGGGGACTCAACGACTGGGTGAAAGAGCAGGCGAAACGGTTCGCCGATCAGGGATATGTGGCGCTCGCCGTCGATCTGTATCGCGGCAAGATTGCGAAGACGCCGGATGAGGCGCATGAGTTGATGCGCGGATTGCCGGAAGACCGGGCGATGGCCGACCTCAAAGCTGGATTCGATTACCTCGCATCCCGGAAGGACGTCGACCCGAAGCGGATCGGCGTGATCGGCTGGTGCATGGGCGGCGGTTACGCGCTGATGCTCGCGACGCAGGAACCTCGCCTCGCGGCCGGTGTCGTCAACTACGGTCACCTCATGACCGATCCGAAGACCATCTCCAGCATCACGGTCCCGCTGCTCGGCAACTTCGGCGCGGAAGATCGAGGGATTCCTGCGGCGGACGTGCGCGATTTCGAATCGGCGCTCAAGAATGCAGGCAAGGTCGCCGACTTCAAAGTCTATCCGGGCGCCGGACACGCGTTCATGAATCCGAACAACAAGACCGGCTACGTTGCGGATGCAGCAGCCGACGCGTGGAAACGGATCGACAGCTTTTTCGCCGCGCATTTGCGTGCTAACATGCCAAACTCTTGATTCCACACGACATCGGTGACTCGGGTGGCCTGCGCGGATCGGGCGGAGGAAGGTTTGTCGAAGGAAAAACAGCCGCAGAAGGAACAGATCAAAGTCACGGATAAGCGCATCTTCACGTCCAACGGTGAGATCCGCGAGGAGTTCCGTGGAGAGATCAAGCCCTCGGACCCTTCTGTCAGACCCGAGAAGCCCGTGCCGAAACCCGCCGAGACAAAATCAGCGGCAGCGCAACCGCAAGACACGCAGCCGGGTCGCGACGCCGATCGCCGTGCGGCCGGCGCGGGAGATCGCCGCCGGACGGTGGCCGATCGTGCCGCGAACCCCGGTACGCCGTTCACCAACTTCCTCGAAGGGCTCATCGCCCAGGCCTACATCAGTCTGGGCATGTTGCCGAATCCCTATCAGCAGCAGACGAAACCCGATGTAGGCTCGGCTCGACAGATGATCGATATCCTCTCCCTCCTGCAGGAGAAGACGGCCGGCAACCTCACCCCTGAAGAAGAGGAATTCCTCAACGCTTACCTCGGCGAGTTGAAACTCGCCTTCGTGAAGATCACCAAGAACCTCGCATGAGCAAGATTCCTCAGTCCTCGATCCTCGGTCCTCGGTTTTTCGCAATCGCGTTTTTCGCGTTCGTGATCAATGTGCCCGGCCGCGCCGAAAACATTCCGCCGCGCGATATTTTTCCGCAGGCGGCGAGCGCGGCGCGTGACGGCGACGTCGACAACGCCGCAAAGAAGACGACGGAGTTGATCGACACCGGCAAAGCGTATGGCCTGAAGCGTTATCCGGTCTACGCGTCCGCAGCAGAGGCATTTGCACGTCAGACTGCAACCGACGCGAAGACTGAAGTGTCAGCGTGGGCGGACAAAGCGGCCACCCAGCTCGATCCGAAGTCGTCGGCCGTCTCGTTCACTGCCGCGGACATGGCCGCCTACAAAAACAACTGGGCGCGGTCGGCTCCGGCGGTCGTGCGCGGCATGACTCAGTTGTTCTCGAACTATCGGACGAGCGTTCTGGGACGCGCCGACCTCGTGATTGTTCTCTCCCTCGCGATCGCGCTGACGGCGGTCATTTTCGCGATCTCGCTGTTCATCCGCTACGGACACCCGATGGCGCACGACTTCCGCGAGATGCTCGGCCGGCGCATCCACGGCGGCGCGGTGTCTGTCCTCGCGTTCGCGCTGCTGTTCCTGCCGATCTTTCTGTGGCTCGGGCCCATGTGGCTGCTCTTCTATTGGTTCGCGATCTTCTTCAGTTATGCGAACGGCCGGGAGCGCGTGTTCATCATCGTGCTCGGACTCCTCGTGGCGGCGGTTCCGCTCGCGGTGGACCTGGCCGGCACGTGGGCCGGCGGGATCGACAGCGCCGTCATTCAATCCGCGATCTCGAGCGCTGAGCAGAGCTATCAGCCGGAATCGCTGCGGCGGATGCAGGAGCTCGTGACGATCGTCCCCGACAACGCGACGCTGCACGTCCTCCTCGGCAACATGTACGTCTTCGAAGGGAATGATCAGCAGGCCAGCGACCATTACCGCCGCGCGATCCAGATCAACGACTCCGCCGGCGCTCACGTGAACCTCGGCAACCTGCATTTTCTGCAGAACGACTACGGCGCAGCGAGCACCGAATATGCGGCCGCGCTGAAACGCGATGCAAACATCGCCATCGCGTACTACAACGACTCGGTCGCGAACGGCGCGATGTCCCGCTTCGAAGAACAGGGCGTGGCGCTCGAGCACGCAAAGAAAATCGACAAGGTCGCCATCGAGCAGCTCACGCAGAATCCTCCGGAGCAGAAGATCGCCATGTATCACCCGAAGCTGATCGAAGCGTGGCAGGTGCAGCGCTCGATCGCGGCGAGTGGCGCGGCGCGATCGCTGTTCGGGAACTACGCGTATTTCGATCCGATGGTCAGCGGGCTGAACCCTGTGACGCTTGGCGCCTTGGCGTCGGTCGTTTTAGCGCTCATGTTGTGGGCAATCCGGCGCAACAGCGGCTTCGCCGGTTCGTGCATCAAGTGCGGCCGGACGTTCTGTCACCGCTGCAAGTCGTCGCGCGAAAGCGCAACGTATTGCACGCAGTGCATCCACATCTATCTCAAACGCGACGGTGTGGCGATCGCGACGAAACGGGCGAAACTCGAGGAAGTCTCCGACCATCTCACCGGTATGCAGCGCCGGAACCGGCTCTTCGCCACGTTCCTCCCCGGATCGGCTCAAATGCTCGAGGGCCGCACGCAGACAGGCCTTCTGGGCATGATTCTGTTCTTCATCTGCGTGGCGCTGGCCGTGCTGACCGGACGGCTCGCGCCGGCGCTCGGACCTGTCGCTCACACTGCGCAACTGGCCGTGCGGGGAATCGCGATCGCGATCGCCGTGATTCTCTGGTTCCTGATGTCGCTTCCGGTTTACAGCCGCCGCGTGACAGCGTGATGAACGATGGCACTTGAAGGCACACTCAAAGACTTCAGCCTCGCCGACATCTTCCAGCTGATCGGATTACAGCGGAAGACCGGCGTGCTGACGCTGCAGGGGAAAGACGACACCGTGACGGTGACGTTTCTCGATGGCAAAGTCGTCGGTGCCGACTCGCTGAATCGCCGTCTCGAAAACCGTCTCGGCAGCGTGCTGATGCGAACGGGCACGCTCAACCAGGAGCAGCTCAACCGCGCTCTCGAAATCCAGCGCGAGACTCTGCAGCGCCTCGGTTTCATCCTCACGCACTACGGAATCATTTCCGCGCAGAAACTCAAAGAAGCGCTGCAGCTGCAGATCCTGCAGATCATCTATCGCCTCTTCCGCTGGAAGGACGCCGACTACGCGTTCTCGCAGGAGACGACGATCGAGTACGACCGCGACAACGTCACGCCGATCACGGCCGAGTCCATCCTGATGGAAGGCGCGCGGATGATGGACGAATGGCCCATCATCGAGAAGCGCATCCGCTCCTACGACATGGTCTTCAAGAAGAAGACGACCGAGCAGGAGATCGTCGTCGTCGGAGCTGACGAAGCGGACGAAGTCGATTTTGAGCCCGATACGCCGAAGGCGCGCAAGAGCCGCCCGGGCGGCGACAAGATCCGCATCTCGCCCGACGAGAAATCGATCTTCGATCTCGTCGACGGCACGATGAAAGTCGGCGACATCGTCGAGGTCAGCAAGATCTCCGAGTTCGATACGAACAAGGCGCTGTACGAGCTGCTGACGCGCGACCTCATCGAAGAAGTGCGCACCAAGACCGGGAACCTCAAGTCGATCCAGACATCGACCCCGGTCGACGAAACGGAAGTGGCGGAGACGCCTGTCCCGCTGCCGCTGGTCATCATCCTGACGCTGCTCGCGATCGGCTCCATCGTCACATCCGTGCGCAATCCGCTCAACAGCCTGAATCCGTTCAAGCGCCCGACATCGGCAATCGGAACGGCGCAGAAAGCCATTTCACTGGAACGCATCGAGACGATCGGCCAGGCCATCGAGCGCTTCAACATGATGAACGGACGCCTCCCCGCTCGCCTTCAGGATCTCACCCCGAATTACATCGCCGGAAACATGCTCGAGGATCCGTGGGGCAACGCGTACAAGTATCTGCAGCGGCCCGAGCGCTACCTCGTCATCGGCTTTGCCCCCGACGGAAAAGCCGATACGGACCTGTTCCTGTCGCGCGCGATCGATGCCGGCCCGACCACTCCGTCGCCGACGTCTCGCCCGGATACGGGCGGGATTCAATTGATCGAGTAGCCATTGTCATCCTGAGCGCCGTATCCCTCGCCGTCTTCGCGGCTCAGGATGACGTCGGCACTGCCACCCGCAACTTCTCCCTCTCCAGCCCGAACGTCACCGGCGTCGTCGTCACGAGTTCGCCGTCGGCATACACATCGAGCGGCGGTTGACTGTCGAAGGAAAGCTCGCGACCGCGTCCCGTCTCCACGAACGGCTTGCGCACGTGCGAGCCGTTGTACGCGAGCGGCAGCGTGATCAGCAGTTGAATTCGCGACGTTCGATGCACGATGCAGTAGTCGAGCACTCCGTTGTCGATCACGGCCGCCGGCACGATCCGGATGCCGCCGCCGTATTGGCGCGAGTTGCCGACGACGGCAAACATGATCTGTTCGTCACGCGTCACGCCGTCGATCCTCATCTGCACCTGGCGTGGCGTGAATTGCGGCAACACGCGAAAAATCGAGTAGAGATAAACGGCGGATCCGCGAAGGACCTTTACATTCTGCGCATACGCCGCGACGACGGAATCGAATCCAAGTCCGGCGACGCCGACGTAACGCTTGCCGTTCGCGGTGGCGACGTCGACGTCGCGGGTCCGGCCGCCGAGAATCACGTCGCACGCTTCACGAACCTTGCGCGGAATTCCGAGGACTGCTGCGAAGTCATCGCCGGATCCGAGCGGGATGATGCCGAGAACGCCGCGACTGAGGTTGAATTCACGAACGGCGAGGTGGACGGTGCCATCACCACCGCAGACAACGACGCGATCGTATCCGGCGGCGGAACTCTCGGCGGCGACGCGCGTCAAATCAGCGGGACTGGCGCTGGCGTGGACGTCGACGTTCGCTCCGTGCGAGACCAGATACCTCTGGATCTCATCCACATGCCGCCGCGTTTTGCCTCGGCCCGCCGCGGGGTTGTACAAGAGCTTCAGATGCACTTTCATCCTTATGTTGCCAGAATGCGCGCCATGAAGTCGCTCCGAACTCTCTTCGTCGTCATTGCTCTCACGATCGCGTGCAAACCGTACGCAGAGCCGAGGACTGTTGAAGCCGATCCCGCTGCCCCGGCGCACCAGGTCGAAGCGCCGATTCCTCCGACGGTCAACGCGGCGAGGCGCACGCCGGTTGTCGTCGTCGCGCACAACGTTCTGCCGTCCGTCGTCAACATTCAAACGGAGGCGACGATCCGGCAGCGGGCAGTCGATCCGTTTTATGACCCGTTCGGATTCTTCGGCGGGCGGGAGCGCTCCTACACATCGCAGGCTCTCGGATCGGGATTCATCTGGTCGAGCGACGGGATCATCGTGACGAACAACCATGTCGTCGAAGGCGCGTCGCGCATCACCGTGAACTTTCAGGATGGGTCGCAGGTCGCGGCGCGGCTCATCGGCGTCGATCCCGACAGCGACCTCGCCGTCCTGCGCGTCGATTCGAAAAACCTGACCGCTGCGCCGATCGGCACGTCGTCGGATCTCCTGATCGGCGAGAGCGTGGTCGCAGTCGGTAATCCGTTCGGGTTGAGTGGAACCGTGACGACGGGCGTCGTATCTGCGCTCGGCCGTTCGGTCCCGTCGAAAGAAGCGGGACGCACATTCACGGACTTCATTCAGACCGACGCGTCGATCAACCCCGGCAACTCGGGCGGCCCGCTCCTCAACATCGAAGGCAAAGTCATCGGAATCAACACCGCGATTTATGCGCAGGCGCAGGGCATCGGCTTCGCCATTCCTGTCGACCGCGCGAAGAAAGTCATACAGGATCTGCTGCGATATGGTCAGGTTCACAGCGCGTGGATCGGCGCCGTCACGGCGACGCTGACGCCGGAAGAGGCGAAGCGTCTCGGCATCCACACGGCGCGCGGCGCGCTCGTCGCTCGCGTCTTCAGCAAATCGCCGGCGCAGACCGCGGGGTTGAAACCGGGCGACGTCATCACATCCGTCGATGGCCGTCCCGTCGATTCGCGGGAAGGTTTCTCGACACTGACCGCGACGGCCGCCGCAGGCCAGCCGATATCGCTCGCGATCACTCGCGACGGCTCTCCGCGCACGCTTCAGGTCCGCACCGGTGAGCCGCCCGCAGGCCTCGGGCTCCGCATCCTCGAAGAAGTAGCGGGACTTCGCGTGGCCGACAAGTCGCGAAGCGTCGTGATCGATGAAGTCGTACGCGGGTCGCGCAGCCAGAGCATCGGTCTCGCGGCCGGCGACGTCATCGTCGGCGTCAACGGAGTCGAGGTGCACTCGACGCGCGAGTTGAACGACGAGCTGGCGAAGGCCACGGAGCGATCGTCGATCGTGTTGTCGGTCGCACGGGACCGGTACGTGTACAACCTGACGTTCCCGATGGGGACTTGAAAACAGAGCGCAGAGGGCAGAGCGCGGAGCGCAGGTGGATTTAGTCTGCGCTCCGCGCTCCGCCCTCTGCGCTCTGTTTTAAAACAGCACCATCTGCGGAGGGAGAGTCGCCGGCGGAACGGGCCGAACCAGCTCACTGCGTCTTCGGCCGAGCAGCATGAACAGATTGCAGCGGATCCACTCCTGCGCTTCGCGGTAATAGCGGAACTGCCGTTCGTGCGAATGGAAGCGGCGGTTGTGGTTGCCGCCGAGCACATGGTGCAGGTATTCGTGGTGGATGATCGACTGAATGAAGAACGCGGGGATCTGTGGCGTGTTCAGCAGCGGATGGATCCGGATCTCAGCCGTGTGATGGTTGTAGGAGCCGAGGCGGATGCTGCGCCGGCGTTTGCGCGCGATCTGATGTCCCCAGCGGACTGGAAGCGGCGGGTACTTGCCGAAATACGTCCGGTGCACTTCGCCCGCCAGCGAATGGAGATAGTGATGCGTGTTTTCCGGAATGGGCAGCGGGAAATGCATCGCACTCATTGTGCGAGGCGTTTCCGTTCAACGCAAGGGTCAGTCGCGTCCGCGATCCATCATTTTGCCGACGTTGGCCATCGCCGCGGCCGAGATCAGCGAAGAACCGGCGGCGATCATCTCGGCGCTCTTCTTCATGCCGAGGTAAACGCCGACGCCGACGCCGAGGGCGATTGCGACGATCGGAAACGTGCGGATGTGCTCGCGCCACTCTTCCGGAAGCAGGTTCTCCAGCTCGTCGAACAGCGCTTGCGGCCCACCTTCAGCCATCGCCGCGCCGAGTGATGCCGCACGCTCCTTGATGGGCGAGTCGAAGTCGAGTCCGGCCGCGGAACGTTCGTGATCGTTTCTGTTGCGGGTAGCCATCCTCTCTACTCCTCCTCGTCCTCGTCGCCGCCACGCAGCAGAAGACCGATGACGAATCCGACGCCGATGGAGATCAGCAGCGCTTTGCCAGGATTCGATCGGACGTAGCTGCGGACCTGGTCTGTCACCGCGCCGAAGTCGACGTCGTCGACTTTCTCGCGCATCTCGTTGTACTTGTTACCCATGAACTCCTTGGCGCGCCCGAACCGCGTGTCGGAATCAGGTTCTTCCGATCCTTCGCCGCCAGTCGATCGGTTGTTTTCTTCCATGTGGCTACCTCCAATTTCAACGGAGCAGAGACTACTACCAATCTGGTGATTTCTGCACCGATCGTGCCGTGAGACGTCACATAGAATCGCGCCCGTGCGGGTCACGCTCGATCACGTCAGCCACGATTACGCCGGGAGTGAGACTTCTGCGGCGGTGCACGTCCTCGATGACGTGTCGCTCGAGATCGCATCGGGCGACTTCGCCGTACTCATGGGCGCGTCGGGCAGCGGCAAATCGACGCTGCTCAATCTCATCGGCGCCGTCGATCGTCCGACACGCGGCCGCGTGTTCCTCGGCGACATCGAGACGTCGGCGCTGACCGAATCCGGCCTGACGCAGTTGCGGCGCGCGAGCATCGGGTTCGTGTTCCAGTTCTTCAACCTCATTCCGACGCTCAACGTCGCCGAAAACACGGGCTTTCCGCTGTCACTCGCCGGTGCGAAAAAGAGCGAAGTCGACGAGCGTTCCGCCGCGGCGCTCGAGGAAGTCGGTCTCCTGCCGCGCGCAAAACACTTTCCGAACGAGCTCTCCGGCGGCGAGATGCAGCGCGTCGCCATCGCCCGGGCCATCATTCATCGACCGGCGCTCCTGCTCGCCGACGAACCGACCGGCAACCTCGACTCGAAGAACGGCTCGATGATCCTCGATCTGATCCGCGACGTGCACGAGAAGTATCGTCCGACGATCGTCATGGCAACGCATTCCGATCGCGCTGCGGCGTATGGCGACTACATCGTTCACGTCGACGACGGTCGAGTCCTGCGATGATCGCTCGCGCACTCATCTTCCGTCCACTGATCCACGAGAAGCTGCGGACGGGGTTGACCGTTCTCGGAATCGCGGTCGGCGTGGCGGTCATCGTTGCGATCCAGCTCGCGAACCAGAGTGCGCTGCGCGCGTTCCGCGAATCGGTCGACGCCGTTGCTGGACGTGCGAATTTCCAGATCGTCGGCGAGTCGGGCCAGCTCGACGAGAATCTGCTGCTTCGGCTGCGCTGGCTGTGGGCGCACAACGGACGATTCGCACCGGTCATCGATACCGAGGGAACGGTGCAGGCGACGCAACTGCCGATTCGATTGTTGGCGGTTGATCTGCTGTCCGATCTTCACTTTCGCGATTACCGATATGCGAACGTGCTCACTCCCAGCGACCCAGCGACCCGGCGACCCGGCGACCCATCAACCTACTTAGAGCTTTTCCGCCCGGACTCCGTGATCCTTCCTGAAACGTTCGCGCGCGAACACGGAGTCAAAATCGGCGACCCGATCGGGCTGGAGTTCGGTGGCGTGAGCGCGCGCATGGTCGTGCGCGGACTGCTGCAGGCGCACGGTCCGGCGACTGCGTTCAACGGCAGCATCGCGATCTGCGACATCGCCGCGGCGCAGGCGAGCTTCCGGATGCAGGGAAGGCTGACGCGCATCGATCTGCTCATCCCCGAATCGCTCGAGACGACGGTCGCGAAGCAATTACCTCCCGGCGTGCGGCTCGAGCGCCCCTCGCGTCGCAACGAGCGCGTCGAAAAAATGCTCCGCGCATTTCGAGTGAATCTCTTTGCGCTGGCCGGCGTCGCGCTGCTCGTCGGAATGTTCCTCGTCTACAACACCGTGCTGATCTCGATTCTGCGCCGCCGCCGCGACGTCGGAGTCCTGAAAACCCTCGGCGTCTCGCCGCGGCAGATCCTTGTGGCATTCCTCGGCGAAGGCCTCGTCCTGGGACTGCTCGGATCGATCGGCGGAATCGCTCTCGGCACCGTCATCGCCGAAGCGATCCTCGGCCTCGTCGGCCGGACGATCAACGCGTTGTACGTGACGTCGCGCCCGGAGGCCGTCGTGCTTACGCCGGGCGTCGCCGCCGCCGGAATCGCGGTCGGCGTGTTCCTGTCGCTGATCTCCGCGATCCAGCCCGCGATCGAGGCCGCGCAAGTCCGGCCGAACGCAATGATCCGGCCCGGACTGCAGCAGCGCGTACGCAACTCCGGCAAGCTCGTCGTCGCGGCGATCATCTGCTTCGCGATCGGCGCTCTCGTGTCGCGAGTCCCGGCGATTGGCGGAATTGCCGTCGGCGGCTATGTCTCGGTCACGTTTGTCGTCGCGGCGTTCTCGCTGCTCGCGCCTTCGATCGTCAGCGCGACGTCGAAACTGCTCCGTCCGATCATGACGCGGACGGCAGGGATCGTCGGAACGCTCGCTGCGGCATCGCTGCCAGCGTCATTGCGCAGGACGGCTGTGGCCAGCGCCGCCCTCTCGCTGGCGATCGGGATGATGGTCGCAGTCGGTGTGATGGTCGGGAGTTTCCGCGAGACCGTGCGCATCTGGGTCGACCAGACGGTTCAATCCGATTTGTGGCTCCGGCCGGCGAAGGGTTTGTCCAACGCCGACTCCGCGCTTTTCCCTGCGGCCATCGGCGAGGAAGTGCAACGCGTGCCGTTCGTCCGCAGCATCGATCGCGTGCGTGGCCGCGACGTGCTCTACGGCG
>DASVHS010000194.1:0-1504 GCA_036382495.1 Thermoanaerobaculia bacterium
CTCGACTTGCGCGCCCAGCTCGATAACCTGGTTCGCGGGCAGGCCGAAGAACGTTGACGCGCTCGCGGAGTTGCGGTTCATCCACGCGAACAGATGCTCTCGCCGCAGCGCCATTCCGGGACGCTTCGTCGGAATTAACACTTCGCGGCCGAGGAAGTAGCTCGTGGCCATGCGGTAGACGCCGCAGCCCAGCTCGCGCCACGAAGGTCGCTCATCCTCCGATAACGTCGGCGTCTCTTCGATGTCGACCGTCAACAGGGCTACGCGCTCGAAGCGGATCCCGCGCGTACCGCGGCGAGATCGCGCAGAAAATCTTCTTCACTGATCGCGGTCTCGGTGACGCGCTGCGTCAGGATGATCCGTCCGCGCCGCCACGTCGTCATCAACGCGAATACCGTGACGCCGACGAGCAGCGGAAACCATCCGCCCTGCATCACGATGTTCGCGCCAAAGAACGCGCGCGACGATCGCCAGCAGCAACGTCGTGATGGCCATCGTCGCCGTAACCGCAACACCGTTGCGAGTCCGGCACCCGAACGGTCGATTCAGCGCTTTTTGTTCGCAAGAAACCGCTGGCGGAGCATCTCCATCCGATCCACCCCGTCTGGCTGACCTCGCACGAATTTCTCGGCATGCGCATAGAACTCGGGCATCTTGTTTCGCTCGCGCATCTGGGCCAGGAACGGGAAAATTCGCGACGTCGTGGCCATGATCTCCCCGTTCGCGGCTCGGAACATCCCCGGATCGACGGCGCCGAACGTCACGAACGACGCGGCCATGTCCCAGTAGCCGGCGACCATGCGGTAATACGCGTTGTGCTCGCCCGTGACCATTTTCGCGAATTCGTCGATCGTCTCCGGAGTGAAGTCGGTCAGCCACCATTTGCGGGCTTCGCGAAGCACCGGCTCGCGGCGGAGGTCGTAGAGTTTGAGGAGGATCTGAGCGCTTTCGTAGGGTGTCGGCATAGAAGCCATCATGTCACTCTTGTGTGGCCGCGGGCTTCAGCCCGCGGTGTGCCGGCTGAAGCCGGCACCCACACAGAAGCCGTCAGTACTTTCCCATCATTCTTTCTTTGGCCGGGAGGATCTCCAGACAGGTCGTCCACCAGCCGGTGAGAATCGTCTCGACGAATTCCTGCGGCAGTTTCTCATCGCGCATCTCGGCGGCGAGACGATGATGATCGTACGCGATCGGAACGAATTCGACGCTGAGGTCTCCGGCGCGAACATCGACGATCGTGTACCAGACATTCGTCTTCCCGTCATTGGCGGGACGTCCGATGACTCCCGCGTTGACGATGTGCCTGCCGCTCTTCAACCGCCGATACCAGTGAAGACCGGTGTGCGTGCAGACGATCACATCGGCATCGTGATCGGCGCACAACTTCTCGAGAAACGGCTCCGGCGACGTCGAACGCCAGAGAAATTCGTTGATGCGGCGTGGCGAGCCGTGCACGAGAAGAAACCTGACGCCGTCGACGTCGAAACGCATCGTGCGCGGCAAT
>DASVHS010000195.1:0-3546 GCA_036382495.1 Thermoanaerobaculia bacterium
CGAGGATCTGGGCAAGGGCGTAGTCGGTGGCAGCGCCGATGGCGGTGGCGATGCCGGCCACCGTCACGATCTTCAGCAGGAGGTCCGTGCGGTGATGAACGATCACGCCGTCGATGAGGTACTTCGTCGTGCCCGGCAGGACGATGCCGGCAAGCCGGTTGATGAGCATCAGCGGCAGGCCGATCAGCAGCCTGCGGCGCGCTGTCCAGAGGATTTCCCTGGCGTCGTGGAGGAGTTGTTTTGTGCGTTCGCGGTCGAGTTTGCGCTTGGGTTTGGGTTGGTCCGGCATCGTGACCCGGTACTTTACGTCAACGAGAGCGCAGAGCGCGGAGGGCAGTGCGCAGGCCCCCACCCTGCGCTCCGCCCTCTGCGCTCTGCGCTCTGCCGTGTCTGGTTCGCATCTTGCTAAGGAAGAGGAAGGATCACTGTGTCCAGAAGACCACGGAAGTTTGAAATGGAGTTGCAGTCATGACCTTGGTGAATTCCGTGTGCGCGGAGATCAGCATCTATCAGGGAGTCGGGGAGTGCACCGGCGTCGTCGTCGAGCGTAGTGCAATCCGCGGTAAAAAAGGCTTGTGCAAGAGCATGCGGGACCTCGCGATCAAGTCGCGTGTCCTGGGCGACGGCTACTACTACATTCCCATCGATCTCTGGCCGAAGACGAAGGAACCGGTCGTCGTGCACAAACACGACTGGACCGTCATCGGGTCGATCCCCCGGACATCACGTGCCACGAAGCCGCCGAAGCACGTGAAAGCCGCGGTGCGCTGACCCGGTTTCAGGCTCATCCGAATTTTCAGCGGGTATGGCGCATGCAGTCGAGCGCCTCGACATCACTATGGGAGTTTCTCGATGAAATCGTTTATTGCGTTGCTTTTCACCGCGTTCCTGACAATTCCGGTCCTCGCCCAGAATGAGGAAGGCCCGGCGACTGCGAAAGGCGCAGCCGTCGATACGACCGGCAAGGGCTACACGGCCGCGTTCGTGATCGAGCCGACCACGCGTCGCGTGCTGTTCGAAGAGAACGCGCATGTCCCGCTGCCGACCGCGTCGATGGCGAAGATGATGACGGCGCTCATCACGATGGAAGAGATTCGCGACGGCCGTCTCAAGTTGACGGATCCGGTCACGATCAGCGCGAAGTCCAGCAAGATGGGCGGCTCGCAGATTTACGCGAAGGAAGGGCAGCAGTTCCCGGTGCAGACGCTCCTCCAGGCGTTGATGATTCAGTCGGCGAACGATGCCGCGGTATCACTCGCGGAAAAGATCGCAGGCTCCGAGGAGAGCTTCGCCGACATCATGAACCAGCGCGCCAAGGCTCTCGGCCTGACGGAATCGCATTTTATCGATCCGCACGGTCTCCCGAATTCAGCGGATCCCAAAGCCATCAACACGATGTCCGCGCACGACCTCGCCATCCTCGGCGTCGAGCTGATGAAGTATCCGTTGATGCGCGAGTATGCGAAGACGCCGACGCTGGCGTTCTCGAACGCAACGTTCACGTCCGGACTCACGAACCCGAACCATCTCATCAATCCGCACAAGGTCAACTACTGGGATGCCGCGACCGGAATCAAGACGGGTTACTCCGCACCGGCCGGCTACTGCGTGACTGCGTCGGCGAAGAAGGGCGACATGGAGCTCGTCTGCGTCGTCATGGGCGCGCGCACCGGCTCGGGACCTCTCAGCTCGTTCGGCATCGCACAAAAGCTGATGGCGCAGGCGTTCGCGCAGTACAACGTGACGACCGTCCTCAAGAAAGGCGCGACGGTCGGTCAGGCGCCCGTGACGAACGGGAACGCGAAGACAGTTCCGGCGATCGCTGCCGGCGATGCGAAAGCACTCGTCAAGCGTGGCGAAGAAGGCGCAGTGAAGGTCACGTTCAACCCGACATCGCTCACGGCTCCGGTGACTTCCGGTCAGCCGGTGGGAACGGTGGCCGTGCGGCAGGGCGGACAGACGATCGCGAAAGTGCCTGCGGTTGCCGGCGCCTCTGTCGAGAAGCAGCCCTGGTGGAAGAGCTTCTGGCCGTTCTAGGACGGGGTCGCCGGGTTGCTGGGTCGCCGGGTCGCTGGGGGTAATCGCTTCAGGGCTTCTACGTACGCGATGTGTTCCTGCTCCAGGATTCGCGCTGACAGTGACTCCGCGTCGTCGTCGGGTCGTACTTCCACTTCGCGCTGAAGGATGATCGGGCCGCTGTCGAGGCCTTCGTCGACGAAGTGGACTGTGCAACCTGACTTCGTCGCTCGTGCCGCAATCGCCTGAGCCTGCGCATCGACGCCCGGAAACGCAGGCAACAGCGACGGGTGAATGTTGAGAATGCGGCCGCGATACTTCGCGATGAACGACGCGCTCAGCAGCCGCATGTAGCCCGCGAGGACGATGTAGTCCGGCTTTGCTTCATCGAGCACGCGCATCACGTCCGCTTCATGTGCTTCGCGACTCGGATACTGGCGATTGTCGAAGACGTGCGTCGGGTAGCCCCATGCGCGCGCGCGTTCGACTCCTGGTGCATCAGCGCGGTTCGAGATCACCGCGACAATCTGCGCGGGCACCTCGCCGCGCTCGATGGCCTCGTGGATTGCTGCGAAGTTCGATCCGCGCCCCGAGAGGAGAACGGCAAGGCGGATCATTCGATCCAGCTCGCGAAGCCGGCCGGCGGCGCGTCGTACTGCACTATGCCGGAGCCCTTCACGACGTTGCCGACAAAGAAAAACTTCTGGCCTATGCGCGCGAAGTGCTTCGTGATCGTGTCGACCTGATCGACGCCGGCGATGATGATCATGCCCACGCCCATGTTGAACACGCGCAGCATCTCCTCGGCCGCGACGTGCCCCTTCTCGAACAGGTAATGAAAGATCGGCAGCACCGGCCACGATCCGAGCTTGATGCGCACGTCGAGTTTCGGCGGGAGCACGCGCGGTACGTTGTCGGTGAGCCCGCCGCCGGTGATGTGCGCGAGCGCGTGAATGGAGTGTTGCTCGACGAGCGGGAGCAGCGGCTTCAGATACGAGATGTGAGGCTGAAGGAGCGCTTCGCCGATCTTTCCGATGCCGGGAAGGATGGTCTGGTAGTCGTGGCCGAGTTGATCGATAAGGATCTTGCGCGCGAGCGAGTAACCGTTGGTGTGCAGTCCGACCGAGGGAAGTGCCAGGACGACGTCGCCTTCGCGAACCTCTTTGCCGTCGATGACATTCTTCTCGTCGACGACACCGACGATGAAGCCGGCGATGTCGTAGTCATCGTCGCCGTAGAAGCCCGGCATCTCGGCCGTTTCCCCGCCGATGAGGGCGCAGCCGTTCTCGCTGCAGGCGCGGGCCATTCCGCGGACCACGTCCGTCATGACCGGCGGCCGGAGCTTTCCGGTGGCGTAATAGTCGAGGAAGAACAGCGGCCGTGCTCCCTGCACGAGGATGTCATTGACGCAGTGGCAGACCAGGTCGTAGCCGACGGTGTCGTGGACCTTCATGGCCTGAGCGACGCGCAACTTCGTTCCGACGCCGTCGGTCGAGGAGACGAGGATCGGTTTCTCGATGCCGTCGAACG
>DASVHS010000196.1:0-7561 GCA_036382495.1 Thermoanaerobaculia bacterium
GTCGTCGACGATCTGAAATTCGATGCGTGCATCAACTACAAGAAAGAAGATCTGAGCGCGGCGCTGAAGGCTGCCTGTCCCGGCGGAGTCGATATCTATTTCGATAACGTCGGAGGTGCCGTGCTGGAAGCGGTGCTCAAGCGCATCAACGTGCACGCGCGCATTCCGCTGATCGGAATGATCTCGCAGTACAACGACGTGAAGCCCGGGCCCGGCCCGAACCTGGTATCCGTGATCGCGAACCGCGCGCTGATCCAGGGCATGATCGTCACCGATCACGTCAGCCGCATGCCCGATTTCCTTCGCGACATGTCGCAATGGCTTCGCGACGGAGAGATTCACTATCGCGAGGACATCGTGCAGGGGCTGCAGAACGCGCCGGCCGGGTTCATCGGTCTGCTCAAGGGCGACAACATCGGCAAGAGACTCATTCAAGTCTCACCGGATCCGACGCGCGAGGTGAAGCGATGACCGAAGTTGTGCGCGAACAGTTGGCGGACGGGATCGCGGTCGTGCGATTGAACCGCCCGGAAGTTCGAAACGCGTTGAATCTCGCCGTGCGCCAGCAACTCGGCGATCACTTCGCGGAGCTCGGCAGTGACGACGTCACGCGCTGCATCATCATCACCGGCGGCGAGAAAGTCTTCGCGGCCGGCGCCGACCTTCGCGACATGGTCGACCGCACGCCGGCTGACCTGATCGCGCGACGGAGCGAGCGTCTCTGGGCGCCGATCGCATCGTGCCCGAAGCCGGTCATCGCCGCCGTGAATGGCTACGCGTTCGGCGGTGGCTGCGAATTGGCGATGCTCGCGGACATCATCGTCGCCGGCGAAGGCGCGAGCTTCGGCCAGCCCGAGGTGCGGGTGGGAATCATGCCGGGGGCGGGAGGAACGCAACGACTCACACGCGCCGTTGGCAAGTTCCGGGCGATGCGGATGCTCCTCACCGGCGAGCCGGTCACCGCGCGCGATGCGCTGGCGATGGGCCTCGTGAGCGATGTCGTTCCGGACGGCGATGTTTTCGAGGCGGCGGTGCGGATCGCCAGGACGATCGCGGCGATGCCTCCGCTGGCCATCCTTCAGATCAAAGAGGCGGTGCTCGCCGGACAGGATGCGTCGCTCGAAACGGCGATCGCGCTCGAGCGAAAAGCGTTTCAGCTTCTCTTCTCCACCGAAGACCAGAAAGAGGGAATGCGCGCGTTTCTCGAGAAGCGCAAACCGGAGTTTCGCGGACGATGAACGACAATTCGCGGGCGCGCTACGCACTGACCGTCCTCTTCGCAATCAACGCGATAAACTTCTTCGACAGACAGATCGGCGGCGCGCTGGCCGAGCCGATCCGGAAACAGTGGAACCTCAGCGACGGCGCACTCGGCGCGCTCGGTACCGCATTCACGCTCCTGTACGCGTTCGTCGGCATTCCCCTCGGCCGCTTGAGCGACAGGAGCTCGCGCAAACGAATTCTTTCTGTGGCTGTCCTCGTGTGGAGTGCGTTGACGAGCCTCTCATCGTTGACGCAGAGCTTCTGGCAGATGTTCACCACACGGCTCGGCGTCGGCGTCGGTGAAGCGGCGTGCGCGCCGGCGGCGACGTCGCTGATCGGCGATCTCTATCCGCCGGCCCGCCGGGCCAGAGCGCTGTCGACTTTCATGCTCGGCCTGCCGATCGGTATCGCGTTGTCATATCTCGTGAGCAGTTTCGTCGCGCACACGTACGGGTGGCGGGCGGCGTTCTTCGTCGCCGGAATCCCCGGCGTGATTTGCGCGATCGCGGCGATGTTCATCCACGAGCCGGCGCGTGGCATGGCCGAGACGCGTCCGGTCGAAGCCCGCGAAGGCTCGTCGTGGCGCGTGGTTCTGACGATCCCGACGATGTGGTGGCTGATCCTGTCCGGCGCTCTGCACAACTTCAACATGTACGCGCTGGGCGCGTTTCTCTCTTCGTTTCTGATCCGCTATCACGCGGTGAGTCTCCGGCAGGCCGGACTCATCTCGATGAGCGTTTTTGGTTTGTCGGGAATCCCCGGACTGCTGATCGGCGGAGGGCTCGCCGATTCGATGATGAAGCGGCGCAAGAACGGCCGATTGATCGTGGGGATGGTCGCGATCCTGATCTCGATTCCGTTCCTCGTGCTGGCGTTGCTGCGTCCGGCGCATGACGTCGTCGGATTCGCTTTGCTGGCGAGCATCGGCTGCATGGCGATGTACGTCTACTACTCGAGCGTCTACGCCACGATTCACGACGTGATCGCCCCGTCACTGCGCGGCACGGCGATGGCGATCTACTTTTTCGCGATGTACGTGATGGGCGCGTCGCTGGGACCGCTCGTCACGGGGATGGTGAGCGATCACTTCACGAGGCAGGCGGCGGCTGGAGCGAAATCGCTCGAGCCATTTCGCGGCCAGGGCCTGCACTCAGCGATGTATTTGATTCCGGTGCTCAGCGTTCTGCTCGCAGTGGTGTTGTTCGCGGCGTCGCGCACGGTGGCGGCAGACATGGATAAACGAGATGTCATTCCGAGCGCCGCATAGCGCGAGGAATCTGGGCGGGGGAATGATCCCCCCCACCCAGATTCCTCGCCGTCTACGCGGCTCGGAATGACAGAGAGAGGGATCTTCATGTTTTCGTTCGAGCCTTCAGAAGAGCAGCAGATGTTCATTGAAGCCGCGCGCAAGTTCGCGTCGAAGGAACTGCGCGAGCACGCTCGCGATGCGGATGAGAAGGGCGACCTCGCCGCCGCGATCCTGACCGGCGGTTGGGAGCTCGGCCTCCTGCCGGCCAGCATCCCGGAGCAATACGGTGGATTCGGCGAGCGCTCTGCCGTGACGGGAGTGCTCGCGGCCGAAGAGCTGGCTTGGGGAGACCTCGCCGGCGCACTGGCGTTGTCCTCGCCGAATCTCGTCGCGATGCCGGTTCTTCTTTGCGGCAGCGCCGAGCAGAAGGCCGAGCTCCTGCCGCAGTTCTGTTCCGACTCTTACGTCGCTGCTTCCGCGGCGCTCATCGAGCCGCGCTACGACTTCGACAGCACGGCGCTGAAGACAGTGGCCACCGCGTCGAACGGCAGTTACGTATTGAACGGTGCGAAGTGCAATGTCCCGTACGCGTCGGAAGCGGAGTGGATGATCGCCTACGCGTCGCTCGACGGAAGGACCGAAGGGTTCCTCGTGAAAAAGGGGACAACCGGCGTGACGGTGAAGGAACGCGAGCAGAACATGGGAATCAAGGCGCTCCCGCTCTACTCCGTCGACTTCCAGCAATGCGTCGTTCCGCGCTCGCAGCGTCTCGGTGGTGACGGCGGCGCCGATTTCACGCTGCTGCTCAATTGTTCGCGGCTCGCGCTTGCGGCGATGTCGGTCGGCGTCGCGCGCGGCGCGTACGAATACGCGCTCGAATACGCGAAGAATCGCAAGGCGTTCGGCGAAGCGATCGCGCAACGTCAGTCGATCGCCTTCATGCTCGCCGAGATGTTCATGGATATCGAGGCGGCCCGCCTGATGATCTGGGAGACGGCGTGGCTTCTCGATGAAAAGCGCGACGCCACGCGAGCGGCGTGTCTGGCGAAGAACTTCGCCGACGACATGTCCCTCATGGTCACCGACCGCGCCGTCCAGGTCCTCGGCGGGCACGGGTACATCCGCGACTACCCCGTCGAAATGTGGCTGCGCAACGCGCGCGGGTTCGCCGTCATGGAAGGAATCGCAATCGTATGATCAGCTTCGAGACGCCGCCGGAGATCAGCAAGAGACTCGAGTTCGTCCGCCACACTGCCGAGGTGAAGATGCGGCCGCAGGCTCGCTACTACGACGAGCACGAGCACGAGATTCCGTGGGACTTCATCAATCTGATGTGGGACACGGCTCTCAAGACGGGGCAGAGCTTCCGATCGGGAAGTCCGCGTCCCGACGAAGGACCGAGCCTCGTGTCCACCTCGCTCGTGCACGTGATCGAAGCGCTTTCGTTTGGAGACGCGGGCATCTATCTATGTGGTCCGGGCGCGGGACTGGGAGGAGCGGCGATCGAAGCGACCGGCACGAAGGAACAGAAGCAGCGCTTTCTGGCGCGGTACCGCGAGGGAAAACCGAAGTGGGCGAGCATGGCCATGACCGAGCCGCAGTGCGGATCCGATACGGCCGCAATCCGCACGACGGCCGTTCGCGACGGCGACGAGTGGGTCCTCAACGGTGAAAAAATCTTCGTCACCAGCGGACACAAATCGCTTATCGATTCGGACGGACTCTCGGTGATCTGGGCGACGGTCGATCCGTCCGCGGGCCGCGCCGGGATCAAGCCGTTTGTCGTCGAAGCGGGAACACCCGGGCTGAAGGTGACGAAGCTCGAGCACAAGTTGGGGATTCGCGCCAGCGATACGGCGTCGGTTGTTCTCGAGGACTGCCGCATTCCACTCGACAACCTCCTCGGGAGCGCCGAGGTGGCCGACAAGACGAAGGGGTTCAAGGGAGCGATGGCGACGTTCGACGCAACGCGGCCTTCCGTCGCGGCCAGTGCGCTTGGAATCGCACGCGCCTCGATCGAGCTGCTGAAGGATCTTCTCACGCAGCAAGGCGTCACGATCGGCTACACCCGGCCACGCAATCTCCTCTCGTCGATCGAGCGCGATGTCATCGACATGGAAGCGCAGCTGCGCGCCGGATGGCTCCTGACTCTGAAAGCTGCGTGGCTGATGGACCAGCGCCGCCCGAACACGGTCGAAGCATCGACGTGCAAGGTGAAAGCGGGCGATGTCGTCACGCGCGTCACTCAAAAGGCCGTCGAGCTGATGGGCCCCCTCGGCTACTCACGCAAGCTCCTGCTCGAGAAATGGATGCGCGACGCAAAGATCAACGACCTCTTCGAAGGCACGGGCCAGATCAATCGCCTGATCATCGCGCGAAGACTGCTCGGGTATTCGAGTCAGCAGCTGAAGTAGACCGTCCGCCTTAATCGCGCCGGCCGCGGAGGATTCCGCTGATGACTGCGCCGGCAATTCCGCCCGCGGCGGCGTTTTCGCCGCGTGCCGGCAAAGCCTCGCCGATGCGATGTGCCATCTGATGAACGGTCATCGAATGCAGCCAGATGCGGCCGGGTCCTGTCAGCGTCCCCAGAAAAATCCCCTCGCCGCCGAAGAGCATGTTCTTGATGCCTTTGACGATTGTGATATCGAAGGTGACGGTCGGGTCGAACATGGCGATGTGGCCGGGCTCGATCTTCATCATCTCTCCCGGTCCGAGGCGGTACTCGAGGGCGTCGCCGTCGAGCTCGGCGAAGACCAGACCCGGCCCGGTCACCTTCTGAAGAATGAAACCTTCGCCGCCCACCAGACCGGCGCCGAACTTTCGAGTGAACGTGATGTCGAGCTGCACGCTCTTCTCCGCGCAGACGAACGCGTGCTTGTGCATGATCATCGACTCGCCGGCAGCGAGCTCGAACGGGATGATCTTGCCGGGGAAATCGCTCGCGAACGCGACGTGGCCGGCAGCGCGGGGAGCCGTGAAGTCGATGATGAAGAGCGTCGCGCCGGAAAACGCCCGCTTCATCATTCCTCCCAGTCCGCCGCCGCTGTGGGTGTTCATCTCCACCGTGCTCGACATCCACGACATGCCCCCGGCATCGGAGAAGACCGTCTGGCCCGGCGCCAGATCGACGATGGCTGTCTGCTGCACGCTGCCGTGGATGCGATAGCGCAATCCGGCGCGGGACTGCCCGGTGACGTCCGGGGTGGTGGCGAGATCGGGAACGCTCATAGACAGACTCTCCTTGTTGGTTGCGGCGGCGGGTGAGGTGCGGAGTATAAATCCGAGTGACTTAGAATGGTTCACGCGCGTATTTCATGGCCGACCAGCAGAACGACGCAACGCCCTGGCTTGCACGCGAACAGTGGGCTCGCGGGCGCGTCCCATCATCGCAGACGGCGGGACTCGTTCTCCCCTGGATCATGGCGGCGGGCTTCTGCGGTGTCACGTCGGCGTACCTCGCGGGATACGGCCTGTTTCGCGACCCCGGCAAAGTGTTCGAAGATCCTTCCTTTCTCGCGCTCGCGCCCTTTGTCGTCGTCTCCGTCGGACTTCTGCTTTGGGTCGTCCGACGCACATGGATCGCCGCCGTGTCAGCCGCGTCGGTCCTCGAGCTCTCGACGATTCCCGGTGTCATCGGTGGCGAGCTCACGGGCTTGATTCGTCTTCCGCGAGAGCTTCGCGAGGGACAGGGCATCCGCCTCATCCTCACCTGCACGGTCATCCCGTGGATTCATACGGGAACGAAGAGTTACTGCTCACCGTACACGCCGTGGCAGGACGACCGGGAGATCGCTGCATCGGAGATCACGGGACGAGGCAATGTGGTGCCGGTCCATTTCACGATTCCGGCGAACTCTAAGGCTACGGTGGATCACCACAATGACGGCGGTTCCGACTGGCACTCCGTGGTGTGGACCCTCGAAGCCCTCGGCGAGCCCGGAACATTCTGGCGCGGCGAATACGAAGTGCCGGTGTTCCGCACCCGTCAGTCGCCGCCGCTCGCGCCGCCCGAGCAACACAGCATCGCGGAAGTCGCGTTCGCGGCAGGAGCGATGTTGCATGGCACGGCTTTCAATGAGAAAAAACCGGAGCTTGTGGCGCGTCCTGCGTCGACGCGGATCATCACGCGGTTCACCAGCAATGGGCTGGAGATCAAACTTCCGATCCGGCTCGTGTTTCTGATCGCGTCGTTGTGGGTCCTCGTGACGCTTCCGCTCTACGTCGCGCCTGTCATCGTGGCGCGCTGGTTTCCGAACTTCGCTTTCTTGTCCACCACGGTATGGTTGTGGGCTGCTTTCTTTCTCAACGTGCTGCCCGGCTTCTTTCTCGTGATCGGCGAGCCGCGGCGAATCATCGTCGGCCAGCGCGAGATCGTCACCCCGTGCGGCTGGCCTCCGTTCGGACTGACGCGTCGATTTCCGCTGGAACAATTCGACGGCATCGAGGCGAGCACTCAGTACTTCGGAGTCCTTCGAAAGAATGCGTCGTTGCTCAAGCGCCGCTTTCTCCTGGCCACGACGCTCGAGTCGAGCGCTGAAGCGAGATGGCTCGCTTCGGTGATCGACGGAGCCATCCGCCATCACACAACGTGAATCACTTCACCGCCGGCAAAACATACTGCGGCACGAACACGCGTTGCGGAACCAGGGAACTGGAATCGCTGTAATTGCCGCCGAAGAACGCGATCACGAGATCGAGCTCGGGGATTCCCATCACGATCTGGCCGCCGTTGCCGCCGGCGAAAAACGCGCGCACCGTGCCACCGTGATACGGATAGCCGGTGACCCACCATAGATATCCGTAGTGGTTGCCGCCGAGCTCGTCGATCGCTGCGGTTGATCGCTTCGTCCATTTCTCACTGACGATCCGCCGCCCTTCCCACCGCCCGCCGTCGATCATCATCTGTCCCACCTTGAGAAAATCGCGCGGACGCAGACACATGCCGCCGCCCATATACGCGTCGCCGGTCGGCGTCAGGTTCATCCCGTACTGACGAATGTGCATCGGCGTCGCCACCGTGTCGCGGAACAGATCGGGGAGCCAGCGCTT
>DASVHS010000197.1:0-2035 GCA_036382495.1 Thermoanaerobaculia bacterium
CGGCGCGAGCGTCACGTTCAGCTCGCGTACGAGATCCGCGGGAGCGGGATCACTGCGCGTGAAAATGTTGAACGCGGTGGCCAGTCCCGACATCACGAGCGCCGCGGTCACTCCCTTGCCGCTGACATCGGCGATGATGAAGTAAACGCGCCCGTCGGGCCGCACCAGGACGTCGTAGTAGTCGCCGCTGACGGTCTTGCACGGTTTGTTCGAGCCGGCGAAGCAGTAGTTGTCGACACACGGCAGTGTCGTCGGCAGGAGCCGGCTCTGGATGATGTACGCCATGCGCAGCTCTTCGTCGATCTTGGCCTTGAGAATCGCTTCCTCGCGAAGACGTGTCGTCTCGAGTTTTGCGGCGCCGAGGCGCGCGATCTGGGCGATGAGGCGCACGTCTTCGTGCGTGATCGCGCCGCGCATGGCCAGGAAGTCGAGATACAGAACGCCCAGGACAACGTCGTTGACGATGAGCGGCGCGCAGACGGCGGAACGGATCTGCTGTCCGATGATCGATTGTGCCCGCGCCAGTTTTTCGTTCTGGCCGGTATCGACGAACGAGATCACGTTGCGCTCCTGGATGACTTCGTTGAGCAGCGTGCGGCTGATCGTGAGATCGGTCGGATCGGTCGAGTTGCTGCGACGGACGCGGACGCTCTCGAACGACTTGCCGTCCGGCGCGAGCAGCGCGAGCGCGGCCCGGGATGGATTCAGGAGCGACATCACCCGGTCGAGGATGAACTCGAACAGGTCCTCCATCGGCCGGTCTTCGATGAACTGCGCGGCGAGCGAGGCCAGGATGCCGGTGCGCTCGCGGCTGCGATCGATTTCCTCGATGGCGTCGCGGAGCGGCAGCACCAGGCTCTTCGCATGCGAGTCGCTGTCGATCGGAATCAGTTGCGGCGGCGGATCGGAGTCCGCGGAGTCGAACACGACTTCGCTGTCGCCGAGGAGGATGCGGTCGCCGGGTTTGAGGATGGCGGAGTCGACGATTTTCGTTCCGTTCAGCAGCGTCCCATTCACGCTGCCGCAATCGCGGACGTGAAATGTGCCGGCTTCGAACACGATCTCCGCGTGCTTTCGCGAAAGGAATCGGTCACGGATCGGGATCGTGCAATCGGAAGCGCGGCCGAGCGTGATCGTCTGCACAGGCAGCGACAAGCGCGTCGGCGCGAGGTTCGGCTGGTACACCGTGAACTTGACGGATCGGGGCTGCAAACTCATTGGATCGAATGAGTATAAGATCCCCCGCCTTCTGAGGCGAGCAGAACTGATCCGCCACTGGCTGCCGGCTGTGGCCTGGTCGGCCGTACTCCTGATTCTGTCCGGCCGGGCGGGATCCGGCAGCCTGACGTCGCAGATTCTGGGCTGGCTGCTGCCGGCGTCGAGTCCGGCGTTCGACGCCGCGCACTTCGCGTTGCGCAAGTCCCTTCACGTCCTCGCTTACGGACTCCTGGGCTTCCTCACTTTTCGAGCCGTGCGCGGCGAGAAAAAAGGATGGACGTTGCGCTGGTCAGTCACCGCTGTCCTGCTGGCCGTCAGCATTGCCTCACTCGACGAATGGCACCAATCGTTCGTGCCCGGGCGGACGGGAACTCCCCTCGACGTGGTCGTCGATTGCGCGGGTGCGACACTCGCGCAGTTGTTTTCTAAGATCGCGGATCGCAGATCGCAGATCGCAGCAACCCACCGTTCGTGACCTGCGATCCGCGATCCGCATGGTGTGGGACAGGCACTCCTGCCTGTCTTGACAGGCAGGAGTGCCTGTCCCACACTCGCCTGGTCGATCCGCGCTCTGTTTTCAACGGTTTTCCTGAAACTTCCTCACCAGCGCCGTCACGGTTCGTCGCGGCGACACGCGCAACGACTGCACGAGCATCTTGTTCTTCGCGCCCGGAATGACGATGCGTTTGCCGCTCATCATGCCGCGGTAACCGGCGCGCGCGACGGCCGCCGATGACATCGGCCGCATCATCGTGAACAGGCGCGTTTGCGTCATGTTCGCGATTTCCGCGAATCCGGTCTGCGTCGGGCCAGGACA
>DASVHS010000198.1:0-4305 GCA_036382495.1 Thermoanaerobaculia bacterium
CCGCGGGAACTCGATGATGCGCACCTGCTTGTGCTGGTACGGCGAAAAGTTTGTCGTGTAGTAGTCAAGCGACTTCTGCACGGCGTAAATCATCCGGTCGACGTTGTAGGCGTGCGCGGGATCGTAGTAGATCTCGATCGGGACGCCCTTCCAGTCGCCACGCTTCACCGCATATCGCGCCGAGAGGTACGACCAGAAACCGAGGATCGGAGTCGTCGTCTTGTAGTGGAAGTAGCGGCGTCCGTTCGCGGTCCATTCTTTCTGCAGGTAACCGGGCGCGATCGCGATCTGGTCCGGCGCAGTGCTGACCGTCGTGTCGAGATTCATCCAGTCCGACTCGCGCGAGATGCCGTTGTCCATCCGCGCCTTCGGATCATCGATCTTCGCCATGCGCTGCACGGGCGGGAGGCCGTACTTGCGGCGTTTGTGCGCATCCTGAAGTTCCGTCGCGGGCGAGTAGCCGAGGTGCGGGAACATGGCGAAGTTGTTGATGAAGGTGCCGTTGCGGACGAGCGTGTTGTCGACGTTCTTGTTCTCAAAGCCTTCGTTGTGTGTTCGCACGACGAACGACATCGGGATCGTCGCGCCGGGCGCGAGCGGCGGGTCGAGGCGGTAGATCGAGTAGCCGCGCCTGCGGTCGTCGAGCACGGCCTTCGCGCCCGGAATCGTCATCGTGAACGTTGTCACGGTCGGCGACATGACGATGTGAAGGTCTCGGATCGGCTGCGCGGTCTTGTTGACGAGCGTGTACGTTCCGCGAATGTCGATCCAGCGGCGATTCGGATCGATGTCGACGTCGGCCTTCACGTCGGTGATGCGCGGCTGCGGGAGGCGGTCGTACTTTTTGTAGAGCTTCTCCGCCTCCGCGCTCTGCTTCTCGCGGACATCCGTCGGCACATACTCGTTCAGCACGTTCGTGTTGTAGTAGATGAAGCATCCCGTCGATACGAACGCGACGAACAGCAGCGCGACCGTGGCGAACACAGGCTTGCGGAAACGCTGGAGCGCGACGCGGCGCCGGATCGCCAAAGCTGACTCGGTGCCGCGCACCCAGAAAAGCTGCACGAGCACCAGCAGAATCGCCGCGAACACGAGCCAGTAACCGGTGAACCATGCAAACGGCCGCGTGAAGTGGCCGTAGCCGTTCATGTCCGAGTACTGCGCGTTCATGTCCGGAGGACTGAACAGGCGATACAGACGATGCTCGAAGTGCATCGCGTCGAGCACGGCATCGAGAATGATGTAACCGAGCGCGATGAGGAATCCCACGTAACGGTTGTTGAGCAGAACCTGAGCGACGAACATCAGGATCGTCAGCAGCAACAACTGCACACCGATGATGCCGAAGACGCCGCGGAAGTAGAGGCCGAGCTCGAAGTGGTAGTAGTGCTTGATCGCCTGCACGATGATCGTCGTCAGCATCGCCAGTGCGAGCGTCAGGTACAACGACACGCAGAGCGCGAGCAGCTTCCCGATCCAGATCGACCACGT
Organism: Thermoanaerobaculia bacterium; assembly: GCA_036382495.1. GTDB lineage: Bacteria > Acidobacteriota > Thermoanaerobaculia > Gp7-AA8 > Gp7-AA8 > DASVHS01. The sequence continues at coordinate 1,492 of DASVHS010000198.1, forward strand.
GCGCGACGGCATCGCGTCCGTCACTTCGTTCAACTTGATCATCCGCTCGCGCCACACGATCTCGCCCGCGTAAAACGCGGCGATGATCACGGCGAAGAAGAGGAAGCTCCCCTCCAGCACCCCCAGCATGATGTACGTCACCGGATACACCTCGGTGCCGAAGATGCGGTTGCTGAACGAGGCGCCGCCGACGGTGTTGAGGATCGCCAGCAGAAGAATGATGAGGAACGGCAGACTCTTGAGGATGGCTGCGAGCTCCACGCGGAACGTGGTCCACGTCTGGCGCACGGCGGTCCCGAAGTCGAAGTGCTGCGTGAACGCCGGCATCGCCGGCTGGAGCGACGACGCCGTTTCGGTCGCCGTCACGTTGCGTTTCTTTTTTCGACCGCCGCCGGCGGAAGAGATCCGCATGCGGAACAGTGCGAACGTCATCGCCAGCAGCGCGAGCGAGATGCCGACCCACAGCACGCGGTTCCAGAGGAACATCCCCTCGAGCGGCAGCAGCTTCGTGTTCTTGTCGAACACGGTCCAGTAACGCGTGACCCGCGCGAACGGAGCGACGCCGAACGGATCGAGAATCGCAGCGAGCTTCTCGCTCTCGACGTTGCGCATCGCCGCGCGCGAGATCACGTAGCCGACGTAGAACGCCGCGACGGATACATACGTCGCCATCATGCTGCGCGTCAGAGCGGCGACGGTGAAGAAGATCGCCGCGAACAAAAGAAGGTTCGGGAGGATGAGCGCGAAGTACGAGAACAGGTACGGCGTCATCGCGAACGCCCCGAGCTGCTCTTTGTCGATCCACGGCATCTTCGCGCCGATCATGATCGCCAGCACAACGCCCAGATAGACGAGCATCGATGCGACGAATGCGGCGGTGAAGCGGCCGGCCAGGTATTGCCGCTTCTTCACCGGCGACGAGAAGAACAACGAATCCGTGTTGAATTCGAAGTCGCGGTGAACGGCGCTGGCGACGTACGCGGTCGTGCTGATCACGCCGAACGCAGACATGACGAGCAGAAACTGCATGATCACGTACGGCGCATTGCGATGGACATTGCCAAGCGCGCCGCCGAGGACCACTGCGTCCGACGTCACCGCGCCGAACGTCAGCAGAAAATAGATGACGAACAGGATGTAGAACAGCGGCTGACGGAAGTGATACTTCAGCTCGAACTTGAAGATGTTCCAGGTCATGCCGCTTTCTCTTGCACCGCGCCGCTCTGGAGTTTCGAGTAATAGAAGTAGACATCTTCGAGCGACGGCGTCATCGACTCGAAGCTCGGATCGGGCTGGGCTTCACTGAACGTGTGGATGACCGTGCGGCCGGCGACAAGCTTCGTCGAGATCACCGCAAAACGAGTCTGGTAGTCGTCCAGCTCCTTCTTGCTGATCGTCCGCTGCCAGATCTTTCCCTTGAGCGAGCCAATCGCGGCCTGCGGCTCCGCGTTCATGAGAACGCGTCCGCCGGAGATGATGGCCATGCGCGAGCAGAGATCGCTCACGTCTTCGACGATGTGCGTGGAGAGGATCACCACCACGTTCTCGCCGATCTCGGAGAGAAGGTTGTGGAACCGCACACGCTCTTCCGGGTCGAGTCCCGCCGTCGGCTCGTCGACGATGATCAGCTGCGGATTTCCGATGAGCGCCTGCGCGATCCCGAACCGCTGGCGCATTCCGCCGGAAAACGTGCTCAGGTTCTGCTTCCGCTGGTCGAACAGGTTCGTCCGCTGCAGAAGCGCAGCGACGACTCCGCGCCGTTCGCTCGTCTTCGTGATCCCCTTCAACACCGCGAAGTGATCCAGCATCGCCTCGGCCGTGATGCGCGGATAAACGCCGAACTCCTGCGGCAGATATCCGAGGATGCGGCGGACGGCGTCTTTGTCGCGGAGGACGTCGATGTCGCCGAGCGTGACCGAGCCGGCATCGGCTTCCTGAAGCGTGGCGATCGTCCGCATCAACGTCGATTTGCCGGCGCCGTTCGGACCGAGCAGCCCGAACATGCCGGTCGGAATCGTCAGCGTGACGTCCTGCAATGCGCGGACGCCGTTCGGATACGTTTTGGACAGACCCTGGATGAGTAACTCGGACATGGACCCTCCGCTGTGCGCGTTATACGAAGGTTTTGTTCTGAAGTTTATGCTGAGCGGAGCGAAGCATCTTTGGTTCAACTAGCGATACTCGTACGGTGAGATCGACCCGATACGTCGCTAGTTGAACCGAAGATGCTTCGCTCCGCTCAGCATAAAGTTCGCGGAACAACCTTCCAAAACCCCGTCTCGTTCTCGAAATACGATCCCGCACGGAACATGACGCGCTCGCCGAAGTGCGGCGCGGTGACCTGCAGCGCGAGCGGTAGTCCGGTCACCGTAAATCCTGAGGGAACCGACATCGCCGGCAACCCGACGAGGTTCGCCGGCGCGGTGAAGATGTCGTTGAGATACATCGTCAGCGGATCGTCGATTTTCTCGCCGAGTCGGAATGCCGGCTCCGGCGAAGTCGGTGAAAGCAGGACGTCGTAATCGTGAAACGCCGTATCGAACTCGCTGCGAAGTTGCTGGCGCACGCGTTGTGCGCGGCCGTAATACGCATCGTAATAGCCCGATGACAGCGCAAACGTGCCGAGCATGATCCGCCGCTTCACCTCCGGCCCGAATCCCGCGCCGCGCGACGCAAAGTACAGCTCGTGGAGCGACTGCCGCCCTCGGCCGTCGTTCGAACGCAACCCGTACCGGATGCCGTCGAACCGCGAGAGATTCGCGCTCGCTTCCGCATTCGCGACGACGTAGTAGATCGCGATCGAGTGCGGGATCG
>DASVHS010000199.1:0-1620 GCA_036382495.1 Thermoanaerobaculia bacterium
AGGCTCTTGCCGTCTTCGACGTTGATGTTCGGCAGGCGAGCGCTCGTGTAGCCAGGTGCGTTGACGACGATCTGCGTCTGCCCGGGCGGGACGTTCTCCAGCACGAATGTTCCGTCGTCGCTCGTGAAATGCCGCATCGCCGGCGCGAACGCGAACACCATTCCCCCTCCGCCACGCGGTGTGCTGACACCGGCGTCGAACGCGGTCACCGGCTGCTTCGAGGTTTTGTCGACTACGTGACCGCTGATTCGTCCGCCCGCCGGGACGTCGATGTTGACGTCCGAGGCCGGTGCGTTGACGGGACGGATCTGCTGGATGAATTCGTCCTGCTTCATCGCGTTCAGCATGAATTGACCGGGAGAGAGATCAGTCAGGCGGAACGAGCCATCGGGTCCGGTCATCTCATTGCCGGACATGCCACCTTCACCGAGCAGATTGATGGAAACACCTTCGACGCCCACGCCGCTACGGGTGACGCGGCCGGTGATTTCGACGCCGGGTTCGAGCGTCACGTCGACGGACTTCGGTTTCGCGGCGATCTGGACCGCGCGGATCGATTTCGCCGCGAAGCCGTCCGCCTTGAATGCGAAGTCGTACGAGCCTTCCTTGACGCGGATCGCGTACGTACCGTCCTTGCCGGTCTTGATCTGATCGTCATCGCGTTGCCGCATCGCATTCATCGCCACGCGACGCATGAAGTTGCCACCGCCGCCGCCCGTCGATTCCGTCGCCGCGACCGTCGCGCCGGCGATCGGCTTTCCGCCCTTGTCGAGCACGCGTCCCGTCACGTTGACGCCGCTCGGGATCGTCAGTAACAGTCCGCTCTTTCGTTCTCCGGGTGCGAGACGCAGCTTCGCGCTCTTCGCCTGCGGGAAGCCTTTCTTCAATGCTTCGACCTGAATGTCGGTGTCCCCGTCCGCGCGCACGTTGAACGTTCCATCGGGAGCGCTCGCCGCTGCTTGCGGCGCGCGGCTCATCATCATCATGAAGTTCATCGGGCCGCCCTCGCCGCGCGAAACGTTCTGCGTGACGACGCGTGCCGCGGCGACGGGCCGCTTCTGCTCGTCGACGATCGTGCCCGAGATCCTCGCCAGCTGTGCGGCGCTCATCGGCTTCGTCAATTTTTCATTGGCGGTGAGTGAGATCGTCACGGGCGCGATCGAGTATCCCGGTCGCCCGGCCATGAGTTGGTAGGAGCCGGGGATGATGCCGGTGACCGCAAAGTTTCCTTTCGCGTCCGTGATCGCGCTCCATTGCGGTCCGGCGCCCACTCGCATCGGGGTGCCTATGCCCACGTACGCGCCCCCGACCGGCGACTGCGTCTTCATGTCGCGAATCGAGCCGTTGAGCGTTGCCGACTTGGCAAGCTTGACGACGAGCGCTGCCGGCGCGACCGACCGCGCCCGGGTTCCGATGAGAGCGCCGCTCTTCGCGGCCACGAGCTGCCATTTCGCGGGAGCGTGCGGAATCGTGAATGTTCCATCCTGCCCGGAAGTCGTGATCGGCCAGCCGTCGACAAGAATCGCGGCGCCCGCGACCGGAGTCTTCCCGTCTTCCGCGACGACGGTGCCCGACAGCGCCGTGCCCGCCGTCATCGTTCGATCGACATTCTCGTCACGC
>DASVHS010000200.1:0-3468 GCA_036382495.1 Thermoanaerobaculia bacterium
GACCTCCGCGCGAACCGGGTTGCCGGTGATCACTGCATCCGGACGTTTCATTCGCGGAGCGGCGTCGGCAAATGCGACCGCCACCTTTTTCACAAAGCGCGACATCAGGCGGTTCGTGAGGCCGGGGAACGCGTTCTGTTCGTGAATCATTGTCGGCACGCCGCGCAAGACGGCTGCGAGAAGAACGGGACCGGATGAATAACCGCCGACGCCAAGAACAACACCGGGCTGGTGCTTTCCGACGAGCCGGAATGCCTGGATGAATCCGTACGGCAACCGGAAGATGCTGCGCAGCAGATCAAGTCCGCCTTTGCCTTTCAGCCCGCCGACGGAAATGAACTCGAGCGGGAATCCGGCTTTCGGCACGATCGTCTTCTCGAGCCCACGCTCGGTCCCGACGAAGATGACCCGGCGATTCTTCTCGCGAGCGACGTACTCGCGCGCGATCGCGATCGCGGGATAAATGTGCCCGCCGGTCCCGCCGCCGCCGATCATCAGTGTCTTCACGCCCATCTCGCCCATACGTGTCGTCAGCTCGCTTGTTGTGAAAGATTCAAGAGAATTCCGATCGCGACGAGACTCGCGATGAGTGATGAGCCGCCGTAGCTCACGAGCGGCAGCGCGATCCCCTTTGTCGGCAGCAGACAGAGCGCGACGCTGATGTTGATCAGCGCCTGCAGCGCGATCATCAGCGTCAGGCCGAGCGCGGCGTAGAACGCGAACCGGTCATTGCTGTAGCGCGCGATCTGGAATCCGCGCCACACCAGGAATCCGAATGCCGCGATGAGCAGGAACGCACCGGCGAATCCGAGCTCCTCGCCGACGATCGAGAAAATGAAATCGGTGTGCGGCTCGGGAAGGAAGAACAATTTCTGACGCCCGTTGCCGATGCCGAGGCCGCGCATCCCGCCGGTGCCGAGCGCAATCAACGACTGCAGCGCCTGAAACCCCTTGCCCAGCGGATCCGCCTCGGGATTCAGGAATGAGAAGAAGCGATCGCGACGATACTTAGCGCTGAAGCCGAGCGCGATGATCGCCGGGACGAGCGGAATCGAGATCAGCGCAATCAGACGCCACGAAACGCCCGCGACGAAGATCATGCCGAAACCGACGAGAAGAACCATCGCCGCCGTGCCGAAATCGCGGCCGAGCAGAATCAGTCCGGCGAAGAGGCACAACACAGTTGCCAGCGGCAGCAGCGTCGTCGTCAGCTCGTTGATGCGATCTTCCCGCCGCGCGAGAAATGTCGCAGCGAATACGATCAGAATCGGTTTCGCGAACTCGGACGGCTGGACGTTGAACCACGGCGTGACGATCCATCGATGCGTACCGTTGATCGGCGCCTGAAACAACGCGACGACCAGCGCGAGCCCGATCAGCGCCATCCCCACGTACTGAACGCGCCGATCCTGCATCAGCGCGAGATCGACGTGCATCAGCAGCATCATCAGTGCGCCGCCGGCGAACAGCCACACCAGCTGGCGCGTCATGAAGTGATAGGAATTCTCGGCGCCGAACCGCTGCGTGGCGATGATGGCCGACGCGCTGTAAATCATGACGATGCCGAGGACGACGATGATCATCGCCGCGCCGAACAGCCAGGAGTCGTAGGTCAGTTTTCGGCTCATGATTTCACAAGGTCGCTGGGTCGATGGGTCGCTGCGTTGCTCGACAGTTGCCTGACGAGTTGCTCGAAGTGCTCGCCTCTGTGCTCGAAGTTTCTGTACTGATCGAAGCTCGCGCATGCCGGCGAGAGCAGCACCGTGTCGCCCTGTTTCGCGTGCTTCGCTGCCCAATCGATGGCGTGCTGCATGTCGCCGGCAGGCACGATCGTCACCGTGCCCTCGAGCGCTGACGCGATTCGATCGGCGGCCTTGCCAATCGTGATCACGCCGCGCGTCTTCTCCTTGACGAGCTCGCGCATGCGTTCGAACTCGCCCGCCTTGTCTTTTCCGCCGAGGATGAGCCAGACGCTCGAGGGCGCGAAGCTCTCGAGGGATTTGAGCGTCGCATCGACGTTCGTTCCCTTCGAATCGTTGATCCAGCGGACGCCGTCGCGTTCCCGCACGAGAACCATGCGGTGCGGGAGGCCGGCGAATGAACCGAACGCGATCTGCACCGACACGTCGTCGACGCCCGCCGCGCGAGCTGCCAGCCACGCCGCAAGCGCGTTCTCGACGTTCGCCGTGCCCTGCAGTTTCAGGAGCGATCGCGGGATGCGTCGTTCGCTTCCATCGACGTTCATCACGAGATCATCCCGATCGAGAAACGCGCCTTCGGTCACTTTCTTCGCCGAAGAAAATCGCCACACACGCGCCACCGTGTCACGCGCCTCGGCACGTGGGTCCGACGCGTTCACGATTGCGAAATCACTCGCCTGCTGATTGCGGAAGATGCGGAACTTCGCAGCGGCGTACGCATCGAACGTCGGATAACGGTCCATGTGATCCGGCGTGATGTTGAGAAGCAAGGCAATGTTCGCGCGGAACGTTTCGACGGTCTCGAGCTGAAATGATGAGAGCTCGAGAACATACGTCCGCGGTTTGTCGGGATCGATGACGGCGGTGAGAGGCTCGCCGATGTTTCCCGCGACGATGGGCTGCCGTCCGGCCACGCGCAGGATTTCGCCGATCAGCGAGGTCGTCGTCGATTTTCCGTTCGAGCCCGTGACCGCGATGACCGATCCCTTCAGATGCCGGTACGCGAGCTCGATCTCCGAGATGACCGGAATCGCTTTCGACTTCGCGATCTGCAGAAGAGGAATCGTGGTCGGAACGCCTGGGCTGAGCACGATCGCGCTGATGGAGTCGAGAAGAATTTCGTCCTGACGTCCGAACGACCGCTGGATACGCTCGTCGACGGCGTACGGAAGCTGCGGCGACTCGTTGCTGTCGGTGAGACAGACATCCTCGCCGCGGCGCGCGAGAAAATTCGCCGCCGCCACACCGCTCTTCCCCGCACCCACCACGAGATATCTCATTTCGCTCTAGCGCAATTTCAATGTCGCCAGACTCATCAACGCGAAGATGATCGCGATGATCCAGAATCGGACGACGACTTTCGTTTCTCTCCAACCCGACAATTCAAAGTGATGATGCAGCGGCGACATCTTGAAGACGCGCCGGCCCGTGAGCTTGAACGACGCCACCTGGATCATCACGGACAGCGCTTCCAGCACGAACAGACCGCCGACGAAGACCAGCAGGATTTCCTGTTTGATCGCGACGGCGAGCGTGCCGATCGCGCCGCCGAGTGCGAGCGAGCCGACGTCGCCCATGAAAATCTCCGCCGGATGAGCGTTGAACCAGAGGAACCCGAGCGACGCGCCGACCATCGCGCCGCAGAACACCGCAAGCTCGCCCGTTTGAGGAACCCACGCGATGCGCAGGTAGTCGGCGATGCGGAAGTTCCCGGCCGCGTACGTGAGGATCGTGTACGTCACGGCGGCGATGAGGGTCGAGCCGATCG
>DASVHS010000201.1:0-16768 GCA_036382495.1 Thermoanaerobaculia bacterium
GGCGCTCCTGGCGGACATCGAGCTTCAGCCCGAGGTCGGAGCAGATCGCGCGCGCGTCAACGACGGGTTTGCCGATCAGATTCGGCGTCGGCAGCGACTCTCCTTTCACGAAGTACGTGAACCAGAAATACGTACTGCCGAGAAATCCGAGGATGAGGAGTGCGGCGAAGAGGAGGTTCGAGAAGCAGCCCTGCTTCATCTCGTCGTCTCTGACCTCTCGTTCTTCTGTTCGTTCTTCTGTTCGTTCTTCTGCTTGTCCGCTTTGTATTCGGCCTCGTCGTACTTGCGGTCGTGGCTCTTGACGAGGTACAGCGGGATGAGCGCCTCTTTCCAGACGTCTTCGACGCGCGCCGCGAACACGAAATTCAATCCCACCTTCACTTCCTCAGGCACCTCGGTCAAATCTTTGCGGTTGCCTTCCGGAAGCACGACGGTCTTGATATTGGAGCGCTGCGCCGCCATGACCTTCTCCTTGATGCCGCCGACGGAGAGGACTTTGCCGCGCAGCGTGATCTCGCCGGTCATCGCCACGTCGTGTCGTACGGGCCGCTCCCCCATCACTGACGCGATGCACGTTGCGATCGCGACGCCGGCAGACGGCCCGTCTTTCGGAATCGCGCCGGCCGGGAAGTGAATATGGATGTCGAACTCGCTGAACATGCGGTCTTCGATGTCGATGTCGTGCGCCTTCGATCGCACGTACGAGTATGCGGCCTGGACGGACTCACGCATGACATCGCCGAGCTGGCCCGTGACCGTCGTTCGCCCGGTGCCCGGCATCCGCGTCGCCTCGATGAACATGATCTCGCCGCCGAACGACGTCCACGCCAGTCCGGTTGTCACGCCGATCTCGGGATGCCGCTCCGCAAACTCATGCTCGTACGATGGCAGACCGAGGTAGGCCTCGATGTCTTTCGGCTCGACCGTGTAATGGGCATCATCGTCACCGGCGGCGACCTTGCGCGCGATCTTGCGCATCACCGTCGCCAGTTTGCGTTCGAGATTGCGAACGCCGGCCTCCGCGGTGTAATCGCGGATCATGCCCAGGATCGTGTCGTCGGTGATCGTGACGTGCTTCGCGTCGAGGCCGTGGTTCTCGAGCAGCTCCGGGACGAGGTGCTTCTTCGCGATGTTGAGCTTCTCGTTTTCCGTGTAGCCGGAGAGCCGGATCACTTCCATGCGATCGCGCAGCGGACCGGGGATCGTGTCGAGAATGTTTGCCGTGGCGATGAACAGCGTGTGCGAAAGGTCGTACGGAATCTCGAGATAGCGATCGACGAACGCGTGATTCTGCTTCGGGTCGAGCACTTCCAGCAGCGCCGAGGCCGGATCGCCGCGGAAGTCTTTCCCGATCTTGTCGATCTCGTCGATCATGATCAGCGGGTTGTTGACGGCGATCTGGATGTAGCTCTGGATCAGTTTCCCCGGCATCGCGCCGATGTACGTCTTGCGATGGCCGCGGATCTCCGACTCGTCGGTGATGCCGCCCACGGCCATGCGCACGAACTTGCGTCCGAGCGCGTCGGCGATCGCGGCGCCGAGCGACGTCTTGCCGACACCCGGCGGTCCGACGAAGCAGAGAATCGGTCCCTTGAGATCGCCCTTCAGTTTCAGCACCGCGAGAAACTCGAGGACGCGCTCCTTGACCTTCTCCAGCCCGAAATGGCGATCGTCGAGAATCTCCTCCGCCTTCTTCAGATCGAGCTGGTCCTCGGTCTTCTCGATCCAGGGAACCTGGAACACTGTGTCGAGATGTCCCTTGACGACCGCGTAGTCCGATGACGACGTGGAGAGTTGTCCGAGCCGGTTCACTTCGCGGCGCAGCTGCAACTTGTGCTCTTCGGCGAGCGGCAGCGTCTCGATGCGTTCGCGATATGTGTCGGCCTCGCGCTCCGCGCCATTCGTGTCGCCGAGCTCGTCCTGGATGACGCGTATCTGCTCGCGGAGATAGCTCTCGCGCTCGCGGCGATCGATCGACGTCTGAATCGATTTCTGCAGCTCGCGATCGACGGTCGCTTTGCCGAGGTCGCGCTGGATGTATTCGATGAGGAGCTCGATGCGCTCGATCGGATTCACGGTCTCGAGCAGCAGCTGCTTCTCCTCGAGCGGGAGATTGACGAACGACGCCAGCAGGTCCGCGAACGTATCCGGACCTTCGGGGACATTCATGCGCAGGATGTTCAGCAGCTCATTCGAGTATTTCGAATCGCTTTCGACGAGCTTCTCGAACAGCGACAGCGCTTTGGTGACGAGCGCATCGGTCTTGACGCTCTTCGGAATCGGACGCGGTGCGACCTCGCGCAGCTTCCCTTCGAAGTAAGGCTCGTTCTGCAGCATCTGCACGAGCTCGACGCGTTGTCGTCCCTGCAGAAATAGTTGATAGCGGTCCGCGGAAAGCGGAAGCCGCTGCACGATCGCCGCGAGCACTCCGATCTGCGACAGATCCTCCGGGCGCGGATTCTCCTTGTCGCCGCTCTTCTGACAGAACGCGGCGATGAGGTTCTGATCGTCGGGGAGATTCTTCAGCAGGCGGACGTTGCGGTCGATGCCGACCTGCAGCGACAGCACGCCGCCCGGAAACAGGACGGACGAGACGAGCGGAATGATGGGGAGCTTGCTGGGGACATCCATCTCCACCCATTCCGACGCACTCCCCGCATTCGGCGTCTTACCTCGGTTTGCTTGTGCCATGTTTGACGTAAGTTACACTGCAGGCCCCGGGCACGCGAATTGTAGAAAATGCCCTCAGGTTGAACAATCGTTCCGTGAGCGAAAAACCGTTGCAGGAGCCGCTGAGCTCCGCAGTTCAGGACGACCCCGCCTTCAAGCGGGCTGATCTGCATTGCCACAGCCGTTTCTCCATTTTCAAATACTTCAAACGTGCCAATACCCGGGACTGCTACAACGCTCCGGAGGACGTGTACCGCATCGCCAAGGAACGCGGCATGTCCTACGTCACCCTCACCGACCACGACTCGATCGACGGCGCACTCTACTTCCTGAACAAGTATCCCGACATCAGGGATTTCTTCATCGGTGAAGAGGTGGAAACGAAGTTCCCTGACACCGGGCAGCGCATCCACATCGGAGTATGGGGCCTCTCCGAGGAACAGCACCGCGAAATTCAGAAGTTGCGTCCGAATATCCGCGAGCTCGTCCCGTACATGAAAGCACAGCGGATGCTTTTCGGCATCAACCATCTTTTCCAGAGTTACCGGATGAAGAACGTCGCCTCGACGTATATCGCCGAGCTCATCGAGATGTTCGACATCTTCGAGGTCCTCAACGGCGCGATGGCTTCGTTCCACAACAAGATGGTGCATCAACTCGTGCACACACTGAAGCACGAGCACGGCCGTCACATCTCCATGATCGGCGGCTCCGACGCGCACACGCTGAAACACGTCGCGAAAGTGCACACGGTGTCGAAGGGCGAGACCTCGCAGGAGTTTCTCGACAACGTCCGCCGCGGCGAATGTTTCGCGTGGGGCTCGGAGATGCGCTTCCGCGAGCTCGTGGCCGACATCTATTTGCTGACGATCGCGTACAACAGCGAAGCGCGCGCCGATTTCCTGAACGAGAAGTACACGGCCGTCGACAAGACGATTCAGCTGGCGGCGCGCCTGGCGTCGATCCCGTCGGCGATCGTCGGGATCCCCGCGGCGATCACGTCACTCAACTATCTCAAGCAGATCGTGGTGACGAAGGGAATCTCGTACAGATTCGCGAAGCTCGTCGAAGAAATTCGCGAGCGCTGAACCAGATCGCAGATCGCGGATGGCAGATCGCAGTCGGTTCTCCTGCGATCCGCGATCTGCGATCTGCGATCTGTTCTAGAAGTTGACGGCCAACCCGCCGATGTACTTCCTCGAATTCTCCTCGGGGAGAAGCGTGTCGAGGAGGAACGGCGAGTTCTGCGCGTGAACGAGCTCGACGCCGATGAGCAGCTTCACGTCGACCGGCAGATACAGCGACTGCGACATGCGCACGTTGACGCGTGAGCTTCGGTAGTCGGCGCCTTTCGGCATCGGCTGATCGATGTTGCGATACGTCACGGCGAGCATCGTGCGCGTCGGCGCGAAGATCGTCTGCAGGTCGCCCGTAACGTACACCTTCTGCATCGTTTGCGAATACTGGCGCGGCGTCGCGGTGCCGGCGGTCGTGGCCACGTCGATCGCGAATCGCGGACCGAAGTCGTGTCGATACGCGAGGCGGATGTCGCGCCGGATGTCGCCGCTGTCGACATACAGGCTGTCCCAGAACTGCTGCGTCCCGTCGCTGATGATGACGCGGAGCGGTGTATCGGTGGCGCTGATCGTGGCAACCGCGGAGACGCGATTGCTCTCGTCACGGCTGGAGACGAAGCCGAACGAGTAAATGTACCGGGGCAAAACCTGGCCGTCATCCGACCATGAAACGAGACTGGGCACGAGTCGCGTCGTGGCGCTGCTGTCGAGCACTTTGTACGCGCCCGATCCGATCAGCGCCGTGTTCTTCGTGACCTTCCACTCGACGCCGGTGCTCGGCGCCCATTCCGTGCGATCGAAGCCGAGGCGGCTGGACATGCCATAGCGGACGAGGAAGGACGGGACGAGTGCGACCGTTCCGTTCGCATCGAGATCGGCGGTGCGCAACGTGTCGGTCATCGTGGTGCGCACGCTCTCCTGGCGGACGCGCAGCGAGACGCCGATGTCGTTCCGCCGCGTCTGCACGAGCGTCGTATCGCCGCCGACTTCGATCATGTCGGAGCCGCCGGCGGACTGGAACACGTTGTCATGCTGGAAATAGCGGACTTTGACGCGAGCGTCGCCATGCTGCCATTCCAGGTTGTCGGATCGCACGCCCGCCTGCTCCGGAACATTGCCCGGATCGCCGGCGTAAAGCCACATGCTGCGCGTGCCGGCATAGCGGACGGATTCGGTCGGCGATGAACGCAGCTCCATCGACATCGCGCTCGACTGCGCGACCGGGGTGCCGAATGTCTGGTTGTCGGTGGGGTCGTCGAGACGCTGCATGTCGCCGCGGATGCCGATCTGCCAGTTGTCGCCGATCCGGCTCTGCACGCCGAGCGCGCTCTGCGCGAACGACGGACCATCGGCCTGCTTCGCCGTCGCCATTCCGGTCATCGATGACATCTCGCCCTTGAAACGCGGGACGTCGTATGACGCCGGCTTCACCGCGGGAGCTTCGAGAATCTGATCAATCTCGCGCAATACGTCAGAGGGCAGCGATCCGCGGATCTCCCAGATCTCGTCGTCGCGCGACTTCGACCGGCCCTGCGTCTGCAGGCGAAGGGTGACGCGATGGTCAGTCTTCGTCGGCATGATCGTGGCGATCGCCGGCTCGAAGCCGGTCTTCACCGCGATGATTTTGTAGATGCCGCTCTCGAGGGGTGGAAGTGAAAACTTGCCGTCGTTGGATGTGAACGTTTGTGTCGTAAGGAAGTTGTTGAGGTTCAGGGCGACGACGAGAGCGTTCGCGACAGGGCGCGCTGAATTCGTCACGCTACCGAGAATCTGCAGGGCAGCAGGCAGTGTCATCTCCGGTCGCGCCGGCGTGGCGACGATGGCGGTGATGGCGGCTGCTGCGGCTGCGATTCGAAATCGGCGCATCACGACTCCTATACGTAGACACCATAGCCTATGCAAGAACGGGGGCACCGGGCTTAACAGTTACGTTACAAGCGTTATTTGTGTCCACACTTACTGCCGTACGCGATGAACCCGCAGCAAGTTCGTCTTCGCGCGCTGGTACAGAGGCGAGCCCATCATGATCACGAGCCGGTCGCCGGGCGAGACGATGTCGCGCGAAAGAAGGTAATCGTCGACGCGATCGACGATCTGCTCGTGAAACTCGCCGGCGTCTTTCAACACGAGCGGCTGCACGCCCCAGAGGATATTCATCCGGCGAGCGACCCAGCTCGACGGCGTGAGGGCGATGATCGGAGGGCGCGGGCGGAACTTCGACATCAGCCGCGCCGCGAAACCGGTCTGCGTGAACACGACGATGAATTTGGCGTCGAGCTGCTCGGCGGCGTAGTTCGCGGCCCCGGCCAGGGCATCGGTGAACTCGTCGGTCTCGGTGCTCTTCCGGAACGGGTCGCGTTTGAACGGCTGCAGCTCGCGGTTAGCCTCGGCCGCCGTGACGATGCGGGCCATCATCTGCACCGCTTCGACCGGGTACATGCCCGACGCGGTCTCGGCGGACAACATGACCGCGTCCGATCCGTCGAAGATCGCGTTGGCGACGTCGGACGCCTCCGCGCGGGTGGGCCGCGATGCCGTCGTCATCGACTCCAGCATCTGCGTCGCCGTGATCGCGAACCTCCCCCACCGGCTGGCCTCGGCCAGAATTTTTTTCTGCACGATGGGCACGTCTTCCGGCGGCAGCTCGACGCCGAGGTCGCCGCGGGCGACCATGACGCCGTCGCTGACGTCGAGGATGTCTTCGAGGTTGTCGATCGCCTGCGGTTTCTCCAGTTTCGCGATCACGTTCAACTCGCTGCCGCCGAGGTCGTGGAGGAGCTGGCGGAGGCCTTCGATGTCGCTGCGCCGGCGGATGAACGATGCCGCGATGTAGTCGAGCTTGTGATCGACCGCGAACTTCACGTCCTCGCGATCCTTATCGGTGATCGCCGGAATCGTCAGCTCCGAGTCGGGAAGGTTCATCCCCTTTTTCGACGAGATCGGGCCGCCGTGCACGACGCGGGTCGTGACGCTGTTCGCATCGAGCGACGTGACCACGAGCTCGACGAGGCCGTCGTTGATGAGGATGCGGTGTCCGATCTGCACCTCGCGCGGAAGCGGTGTGAACGGAGTCGAGACGTGTTGCGCGTCGCCGCGCACCTTCTCGGTCGTGATGACGAACGTCTGGCCGTTCTGCACTTGCACGACGCCGTCGACGTCGCCGATGCGGATCTTCGGCCCCTGAATGTCGCCGATGATCGGGATGTAGCGGCCGATTGCCATCGCCGTGTTGCGGACGGTGGTGATGACCCGCTCCCAATCCTCCGGCGTGCCGTGCGAAAAATTCAGGCGGAACACGTCGACGCCGCACGTGAGCAAACGGTACACGACGTCCTCGCTGCTGCAGGCGGGACCGAGCGTGGCGATGATTTTGGTTTTTCGCATCGATCGGGCGCAGTTTATCCTGCGCGGATGGAACCCATCCTCGTCGCCGCCCTTTTCTCGCCTCTGAACGAGGAGCTGCTGCGACTGCTGCGCGGATTGAAACCGGACGAGTGGGACGCGCGCGCGGTCGGGACGTGGACCGTGAAAGACGTCGCCGCGCACCTTCTGGACACGAGCCTGCGCCGTCTCTCGGCGCATCGGGACCGCTATTCGCCGCCGTTTTTCGGCGCCAGCGGCCTGGCCACCATCATCAACGAGATGAATGCGCAGTGGGTGTCGGCGGCCCGCCGGATCAGTCCTCCGATCCTCATCGAGATGCTGGACCAATACGGGACGCAGATGGCGAAGCACATGACCACGCTCGATCCGATGGCAAACGCGGAGTGGGCCGTCAGCTGGGCCGGCGATGACTCGTCGCCGAACTGGTTCGATACCGCGCGCGAGTTGACCGAGCGGTGGCACCACCAGCAGCAGATCCGCGACGCGGTCCAGCGGCCGCCGTTGTACGAGCTGCGCTACTTCAAGCCGGTCATCGATACGTTCATGCGCGGATTGCCGCATGCGTACCGCAACCTGAGTGCGCCCGACGGGACGACGATCGCGCTTGAAGTCCGCGACGTGACCCGTTGTTCATTGACGCGACGCGGCAACGCGTGGTCGCTCGACGGTAACGCTCCCGCCACGACATCGATCGGCATGACCGGCGACACCGCGTGGCGCCTGTTCACCAAAGGCCTGGCGCGCGACGAAGCCAGACGGCGCAGCGAGATCGTTGGGGATGAGGCTCTTGCAGCACCGTTGTTCTCGATGCTGGCGATCATCGCTTAAAAACAGAGCGCAGCGGGCGGAGCGCAGAGCGCAGACGGCTTCTCCTGCGCTCTGCCCTCTGCGCTCTGCGCTCTGATTTACGACGCAGCCAGCGCCGGCTGCAAGCGGCGGCCAAGAACTCCGGCGATTGCATCCACCTCGCGCACGAGCTGATCGAACGTCTCAGGCAGAATCGCCTGCGGTCCATCCGACAGCGCTTCCTCGGGCTTGTGATGCACTTCGACGAGAACGCCGTCGGCGCCGACCGCGATCGCCGCGCGCGACATCGGCAGAACCTTGTTGCGCTTGCCGGTACCGTGACTCGGATCGACGAGGATCGGCAGATGGCTGATGCGTTTGATCGCCGGCACGATCGAGAGATCGACCGTGTTGCGCGTGTGATCGGAGAACGTCCGCACTCCGCGCTCGCACAGGATGACGTTGTAGTTCCCCTCGCTCATGATGTACTCGGCCGAGAGCAGCAGCTCTTCGAGCGTCGCCGACATCCCGCGCTTGAGCAGCACCGGCTTGCGCGCGCGTCCGGCGCTGAGCAGCAGCGAGAAGTTCTGCATGTTGCGCGCGCCGATCTGAATGCAGTCCGCATACTGGTCGACGAGCTTCAACGACTCCTCATCGATCGCCTCGGTCACGATGGGCAGGTCGAATTCCTCGCGAACACGGGCGAGAATTTCGAGACCGGGCTCGCCGAGCCCCTGGAACGAGTACGGTGACGTGCGCGGCTTGTATGCGCCGCCGCGAAAGAGCTGGCCGCCGCCGCGTTTGATGCGTTCGGCGATCGTTCGCGTCTGGTCGTACGTCTCGACCGCGCACGGTCCACCGACGACGATCACGCCGTTGCCTCCGACCTCGACTCCGCCGACGTTCACGATCGTGTCGTCCGGTTTCGCCTCGCGGCTCACGAGCTTGTACGCGTGCGTGACGGCGATGACTTCCTTGACGCCGGGGAAATTCTCGACGGTGGCCGGGTTCTTCGTCCCCTGCTTGCCGGTGACTCCGATCGCCGTGCGACTCGCGCCAGGGATCGGATGAGCCTTCAGTCCGAGTTTTTCGATGTGTCGGACGACCGCTTCAATCTGTTCCGGACTTGCTCCGGCTTCCATCACCACCAGCATCGCCACTGTCTCCTCGCCGCGCGAGTATAATCGACCGTTCACCGACTGGATTCCGGGAGCCTCCATGAAGAAATCACTGACACTGCTCGCGTTCGCCATGTTGCTCAGCACGCAGGCATTTGCGGCGTACACCATCGTCCTCAAAGACGGCACGCGCTACAACGCGAAGATGAAGTGGTCGATTCAGAATGGCAAGGCTCTCGTGACGCTGGAGTCAGGGTCGACGATGACGATCAACCCCAACGAAATCGATGTCGCCAAAACCGACGAGGTCAACAACCTCGGCATGGGCAACGCAACCGTACTCGGCCACGAACAGCAGGCCCAGCCGAACTCGGCGAAACAGGCGCCGTCGCTCGGTCAGATGGTGAAGATGCGCCGGCAGCAGCAGCAGGCTCTCGCGCCCACACCTGCACCCACGACGACGGCACACGCTCCCACGGGGATGGCACCGGCGGCGCCGTCACCGGTCGCCGATCAACTCGACCCGCGACTGAAGGACACGTTCGAACGCGCTTACGAGAACGTGGGCATCTTCGAGCACAAGCTGAGCGGAACGAACCGCAGCGTGCGCGTGCAGCTGACGGCAGACAGCGAAGAGAAAGTCTTCAACGCGGTTTCTGCGACGGCGTTTCTGATCGCGCGCAATGCCGGCGTCGACAACATGCAGATCGACATCGTCGAGCTGTACATGGCCACGACGACCGGCGGCTCGGCAGGCCGCTTTCAGATCAACCGCGCTGATGCCGATTCCATCAACAACAAGGCGATCTCGCTGCAGGATTACTTCATCAGGAAAGTCATCTACTAGCTTCTGTGTGGGCGCGGGCTTCAGCCCGCGCTGTGCGGGCTGAAGCCCGCACCTACACTACTGCACCACTTCCGCGCGAGCCCGTCCCCCGAACACGATCACATACCGGAACGAGCGCGTCTCTGGCTCGGTCAGCGTCTTCTCTCCATCGCCGAACGGCGTTGACCAGATCGACGACTCCACCAGGCCGAATTCCTCCTTCACGTTCGCGATTCTGTACAGGACGACCGGCGGGACCGGCTGTTCCCCGGCGAGCGTGAGCCGTACGCGCCCCCGTGTAAATCCAAAGTCGAACGCCGTCGCGCGCACCGACTCCTTCGACGCGACGGCCACACCGTCGACGATCTTCACGCTGGGAATCGTCGCGACGTAGCTGATCGTCTGCTTCGGCTCGATCACTTTCATCGGCGGAGGATCGAAAGTCACCGGGCGCGGCGGAAGGTAGTGCCATCGTCCGAGCGGCGGAGCGCCGAGGACCATCGGACGCTGCGGGTCTCCAATGTCATGAAGTGGAAGGGCATCGTTCCAGCGGCGGAAGATCCGCCAATTCTCATCGGTGACGATGACGTTTTCCCGCTCGTCGGAGACATCGATCGCGGCAATGAGGCCGCCCACTCCGTTCTTGCTGCGCACCGCCACGACGATCCGGTTGTTGCGCGATCGAACGAGTGGCGTGACGTCGTACACCTCGAGCGCGGCCTGCGCATCCGAGCGCCGGCTTGCGATCTCGCGGCCGTTGAACCACAACGTGGATTCGGGATCGGCAAACAGTTTCAGATGCGCGAATGTCGAGCCGGGCGGCATGTCGAAGTTGCGCGTCGCGAAGAAGACGACCGGGACATTCCTGCTGATCTGATGTTGCGCCCAGATCCAGCGCGCCGGCCCTGAGAAATCCTCGAGCCGCCGGGTGAAATAGCGGAACAACGTCGAAAACGCGGCAGTAAAACAGAGGAGAAAAAGCGCGAGGATCGCCAGCCGTCGCATCAGCCGGAGATCCGAGTCCCGAAGCCGGAGGCCCGAGGCCTTAGAATGCGCGACGTCCATGAGGGCGGTGATTGTAATTCCGGCGCGCTGGGCGTCCTCGCGTTTTCCGGGGAAGCCGCTGGCGCCGATCGCGGGCATCTCGCTCATCCAGCGCGTTTATGAGCGGGCGTCGAGATCGGAGCGCGCTGACGCGATTTACGTCGCGACCGACGACGATCGCATCGCCCGGCATGTCGAAGCGTTCGGCGGGAAAGTCGTCCGGCCGGAAGGGGTCTTCGTGACAGGAACGGACCGGATCGCGGCTGCGCTGTCGATGTTCGACGCTCCGTACGATCAGGTCGTGAACGTCCAGGGCGACGAGCCGCTGATCGACTTCGGAAGCATCGACGCCGTGATCAGGACCCTCGATCTACCGGATGTAGATATGGTTACGCTGGCCTGCCCGATCGAGTCGGACGACGAATACACGAGCCCCGACGTCGTCAAAGTCGTCACCGATCTCTCGGAGAATGCTCTCTATTTCTCACGCTCGCCGATCCCGTTCGGTTCCCGCGTTCTGGCTCGCCGCCACATCGGCCTCTACGGTTACCAGACTCGTGTTCTCCGCTCGCTCGCCGAGATGGAATCCTCACCGCTGGAAGTGGCCGAATCGCTGGAACAGTTGCGGGCTTTGCAGAACGGTTTTAAAATCAGGGTACTGCACACGGACAAGCCCCACCTCGGCGTCGACCGGCCCGAGGACGTGTTGCGTGTTGAGGATGAGATTGCGAAATTGCGCTGATCGGAGTGTTTGTTCGTGAGCTTTGTGCTCACACGCACTAAATCTCAGCACTCTCAGCCTTACTCCCCCCACCCGAAAGCGAATTTCGAGGTTCGAATTTCGAATGAAGAATTGAGAATTTCTTCATTCGTAATTCGAACTTCGAAATTCATCTTTTACCTCGAGGAGGCCGCGCATGAGCACCAAATACATTTTCGTTACCGGCGGTGTGGTTTCCGGACTCGGCAAGGGCATCGCGGCCGCGTCAATCGGCGCGCTCCTCGAGGCGCGTGGCTTCCGAGTCACGCTGCAGAAGTTCGATCCCTATATCAATGTCGATCCGGGGACGATGTCGCCGTTCCAGCATGGAGAGGTCTACGTCACCGATGACGGCGCCGAGACCGATCTCGACCTCGGCCACTACGAGCGGTTCACGACGATGCGCGCGACGCGCCGCAACAACTGGACGACGGGCCGCATCTACCTGAAGGTCATCGAGAAAGAACGTCGCGGCGACTACCTCGGCAAAACGGTGCAGGTCATTCCGCACATCACCGACGAGATCAAGAAGTGCATCCGCGAAGTGTCCGAGAACGTCGACGTCGTGATCGTCGAGATCGGCGGCACGGTCGGCGACATCGAGTCGCTGCCGTTCCTCGAGGCCATCCGCCAGTTCCGCCAGGAAGTCGGCCGCGGCAACGCGATCAACGTGCATCTGACGCTCGTTCCGTACATCAAGGCCAGCGAGGAGCTGAAGACGAAGCCGACACAGCACTCGGTCAAGGAACTGCGCGAGATCGGCATTCAGCCCGACATCCTCCTCTGCCGCTCCGAGCGTGCGATTCCCGAGGAGATGAAGAAGAAGATTGCGCTGTTCTGCAATGTGGAGGAGGAAGCGGTCGTCTCCGCGCTCGACGTCGAGTTCATCTATCAGGTGCCGCTGGCGTTCTCGCGGGAAGGCCTCGACGAAATCCTTCTCGACAAACTGCATCTGCCGCACGAGGAGATCGGCTCGCTGACGAAGTGGGAAGAGATCGTGCGCAAGCTGCGCCACCCGGAAGACGAAGTGCGCATTGGATTCGTCGGCAAGTACGTCGAGTTCGGCGACTCGTACAAATCGCTCAACGAAGCGCTCGGCCACGGCGGCATCGCGAACAACGTCAAGGTGCGCATCATCTACATCGATTCGGAGTCGCTCGAGGAGGACGGCTACCACGGCGAGCTCGGGAACGTCGACGGCATTCTCGTCGGGCCTGGATTCGGCGCGCGTGGAGTCGAAGGAAAGCTGCGTGCGATCCGCTACGCACGCGAAAAGAAGATCCCCTACTTCGGCATCTGCCTCGGCATGCAGTGCGCGACGATCGAGTTCGCGCGCAATGTCGTGGGCATGGTCGGCGCGAACTCGACCGAGTTCGACGACGAGTCGCCGTACAAAGTCATCTACAAGCTGCGCGACCTGATCGGCGTCGACGCCCTCGGAGGCACGATGCGCCTCGGCAAGTATCCGTGTCAGCTGGCCGAGGGATCGATTTCACGCGAGGCGTACGGGACGGATTTGATCGAGGAGCGGCATCGTCATCGCTACGAAGTGAATCCGGAGTACATCCCGGCGCTCGAGGAAAAGGGATTCAAGGTGACGGGACTCTCGCCCGACGGCAAGTTCGTCGAGATCATCGAGCTCGAAGATCATCCATGGTTCGTCGGCTGCCAGTTCCATCCGGAGTACCGGTCGCGGCCGATGACGCCGCATCCGCTGTTCCGCTCGTTCATCGCCGCGGCGCGAAAGTTCAAGAATGAGCAGAAGAGCATCGCGCCGGCGGCGGTGTCGCGAGAAGCGGAGCTGGTCTAGGAGCTCATTTCGCGAA
Organism: Thermoanaerobaculia bacterium; assembly: GCA_036382495.1. Lineage (GTDB taxonomy): Bacteria > Acidobacteriota > Thermoanaerobaculia > Gp7-AA8 > Gp7-AA8 > DASVHS01. The sequence continues at coordinate 13,491 of DASVHS010000201.1, forward strand.
CAAGTGTGGCGACGAGCTCCCCCGCCGGGATCGCCCGCGCTCTCGCGACGCCGGTTCCGGCCCACAGCGACACGAATTGCGGATCGCCTCTCTTGCGCATCGCGCGCGTGAGCGAGTTCTGGACCGGGAACGGAAGGATGGCGTTCTCGGGTACGAGGTCGATGAACTCGTTGTGCAGTCCTCGCGCGTGACGCCCGGAGTACGCGCGCGTGATGACGGTCGTGTCGCGTTTCGCATCGAGGATTGCGCGCTTGTACGAATCGGGGGTGCCTGACTCCGGACACGCCAGGAATGCAGTGCCGAGTTGGACCGCGACTGCGCCGCGATCGAGCGCGGCGGCGATGTCGCGGCCGTCCATCAGTCCACCCGATGCGATCACCGGAATGTCGACGCTGCTTCTGATCTGCGACACGAGATCGAGCGTCGGCACCATCGACTCCTGGAATGATCTCGCGAACGTTCCCCGGTGCGCGCCCGCCTCCGCGCCTTGCGCGACGACGGCATCGACGTTCGGCGCGAGAAGACGCGCTTCTTCGGCGGTCGTCGCGGTTCCGATCACGACGATTCCTGCGTCGCGAACGCGCTTCGTGTCGGGATTGCCGAACGTGAAGCTGAAAACGCGCGGCTTCAATTCAAGAACGACTTCGAGCTGCTGCTCGAACGGATTGGACTGCGGCGCCGGCATTTCCGGTGGCGCGATGCCGAGACGCTCGTGAACGCGCGCGAGGATCGCCAGCATCGGGGCAGGATCGCCGATCGGACCGGTGTGATATCCGCCCGCAAACAAATTGATGTTCAGCGGCCGATTGGTGAGCGCGCGAATTTTCGCGACCGACTGCCGGATCCCGTCGGGCGTCAGATACCCCGCGCCGTGGGATCCGAGGCCGCCGGAGTTGGCAACGGCGGCGATGAGCTCGGGTGAACCAGGGCCGCCGGCCATCGGCGCGAGAATGATCGGATGCTCGATTCCGATTCGTTCGAGAAACCCATTCATGATGCGATCCGTCGGATCACCATGCTAGCAGCGCCACTCATCATCCTGATCGCCGTGATGTCGGCAACGCCTGCGTTCGCGATCGATGGCGCGCCGGCGCTGCTCTGGGGTCAGCTCGAGGCCGGTCCTTACGCGGTCGGATATCGCACGATGTACGAGCGCGACGCGATGCGTCCGTGGTCTGGTGGCCGCGGTCGCCCGATCCGAATCGCGCTCTGGTATCCGGCAGCGCCGGGCGCCGCATCCGACACGATGCGTTACGTCGACTACCTTCATTACGACGGCCCGGAGGATTTTCACGACATCGACGAGCCGCTCGACGCAAACGACCGCCAGAGCTGGATCAAGGATCTGACGGACGTCGCGCCGAACGGCGGCGAGATCGCCGCTCGACTGTTCGCGACGCGAACCGCCGCGCATCGCGATGCTGCGCCGGCCGCCGGTCGATTCCCTCTCCTTCTCTATTGTGCCGGAGCTGGAGGACGCGGCGATTCGAACGCGGAGCTCGGCGAATATCTCGCCAGTCACGGTTACATCGTGATGACCGTGTCCAACATCGGCGCCTCGCCGGCAAACTTCGAAATGGAGAACGGTGCCGCCGATCTCGAGGCGCACACGCGCGACATGGAGCGCGCGTGGAATCAGATGCGCCATCTCCCCTACGTCGACGCGTCGAGGGTCGCCACCGCCGGCCACAGCGTCGGCGGCATCGTCGCCCTCTACCTCGGCATGCGCCATCCGGATGTCAAGGCGGTGATCTCGCTCGACGGCTCGTTCGGCTTTGCCGGTCACGTCGACTCCATCACGCGACTCGATGGTTACGCGCCATCGCGCGTGAGCGCCGCGTTGCTCGATCTGCGCCGTGCGAACCACCTGCAGGAAGCGACGCACGATCGCACCGTGGTCCGTGCGCTCAGACACTCCGACCGCTATCTCATTTCATTTCCGCGTATGTTCCACGGCGACTTCACGGAATTCGCGCCGGTCGCGTTTGTGATGTCGGTGCCGATGCCCCCGAACACCGACGGTCGAACGCGCCGCACCGCGTATGACGGCAATTTGCATGCGTACCGCGCCGCGCTCGACTTTCTCGACTGGAAAGTTCGCGGCGATCGCAACGGCTGGCCGCGACTGACGGCGGAAGTCGCGCGCGCGAACGGCGCCGTGCTCGAGCACCTTCGCCACTGAGCCACGTACAATGCCGCCCGCATGACTGCCACTCGCTCGATTCAGATCACGGATGGCGTCGCGTTCGGCGGCGACAACCCTCCCCTCTTCATGGCCGGGCCGTGCGTGATCGAGTCGCGAGAGCACACCCTGAAGATGGCGCGCATTCTGAAAAAACTGCGCGATGAGCTGAAGATCAATCTCGTGTTCAAGTCGTCGTTCGACAAGGCGAACCGCTCGTCGATCGAGTCGTTCCGCGGTCCCGGACTCGAGGAAGGCCTCGACATTCTTCGCGAAGTGAAAGCGGAGACGGGGCTGCCGCTCATCTCCGACATTCACGAGCCGCGGCAGGCTGCCATCGCCGCGAAGGTCCTCGACATCCTGCAGATCCCGGCGTTCCTCTGCCGTCAGACGGATCTCGTCGCTGCGGCGGTGCGCACGGGAAAGGCTGTGTCGGTGAAGAAGGGTCAGTTCCTCTCGCCCGAGGAGACGAAGAACATCCTCGACAAGGGGCACGAGGCGGGCAACGACCGCGTCTTCATCACCGAGCGCGGATCATCGTTCGGTTATCAGAATCTCGTCGTCGACATGCGCGCGTTCCCGATCATCCGCGAGTTCGGTGCGCCGGTCGTCTACGACATCACGCACTCGATGCAGAAGCCGGGCGGCGAAGGAAAGCAGACCGGCGGTACGCCACAGTTCGCGCGTCCCCTCGCTCGCGCCGCCGCGGCCGCGGGTGCGGATGGCTTCTTCATGGAAGTGCACGACAATCCGCCCGCCGCACTGTCCGATCGCACGACGCAGATCCGTCCGGAAGCTGCGCGCGCGATCATCGAGGATGTGCTCGCGATCCGCCGCGCGCTGTCATTCCGAGCGCCGTAGAGCGCGAGGAATCTGGGCGGTGGGCGCAAGGTCTTCCCATGATGGATTGAAAGAATCCACAAGCGCAATCTTCTTCGATCGACGGTAGTCCTTGATCTGCGTCTCGCGAGCGATTGCTTGTGCAGCGGTCTGATACTCCTCGAAGTACACGAGATCGCGGATGTTGTATCGCGTGCAAAACGCATCTGGATCGACGCAGGCGCGATGCTGTTCGACGCGACGACCCAGATTGCTT
>DASVHS010000202.1:0-5056 GCA_036382495.1 Thermoanaerobaculia bacterium
TGTTGCTCGACGGCGCTGCCGGCCTCCTCTTCCAGGCCCCGCTCTACCTCCTCGGCATCCTGGCGATCTCGCAATGGCGCGAAACGCCAAACGGATTTCGAATCGGCGTCGTGGCGTCGTTGCTGTACATCCTCTATCTCGTTCCACGTGCGGAGTGGCATGGCGGATGGGCTCCACCGCTTCGCTACGTGGCCGTGTTCGCGCCGGTCTTTGCTCTCGGCGCGGCGTCGATGTGGCGGCGGATCAACGGCGGCGTGATCGCGCTGATTGCGATCTGGACCGCCGGCCTCGTCGCACACGGCGTCGCGTTTCCGTATCGCCTGTTCCACATCGCGAACGGAGAGAACGCGATCGGCGAAGCTTTGTCGCGGGCTTATCGAACTGATTTCTCGCGGCTGTTCCCGAGTTTCATGCGGCTGAATGAGGCCGCGATCGTGGCCTCGGTCGTGATGGTAATTGCGGCGATCCTCTGTGTGGCCGCGCACTTCAGTGCGCGGTTTCGCGGGCTGAAGCCCGCGGCCACACAGGTGATCGTCACAATTGTCACTGTCGCGTTTGCCGCGGTGTTCGTCGCGGGACAGAAGCCGGGACGCGTCGTTCAGTTCGAGGACGCGCACGTCGTGCACGACGGCGGTGAGCTCTTTCCGCCGGAATACACCGTTGCGCGTTTTCTCTATCGCGGCGGATGGGTGTTGCGCGCGAACGACTCGCTTTCGTTCCTTTCGCGCGGAGGAGCTGCGCGAATCGATTACTCGGCCGCGGCGCCGGCGATGATCAATATCGGCGGGCGCGTGTATCCGTTGAGCGCAAGCGGAGCCGCCTACGCGTCCGCAACGATCGACGTCCCGCCGGGACGCGTCACGTTGCGCTGCGTCAGCGGATCGGTGAATCTCGACGCGCTGACTTTCTGATCTCGACCACGAGATACGGATTCAGCGCGGTCCGTGCGAGGTACGGCAGCGCCTTCATCAACGCGAACAACATCGACACTGGAGCGGAGAAAACGCGGCCGTACCAATGCTGTCCGACCTGGCGGAACGCGAACCGTCGATAGGGACTGATCGCGCGCACATCGTTGTCGCGCGCGAGAGTTCGGATGTCATCGAACGCCGGCAGGAATCCCTCGCGGCGCGAGTGCCACCGCGCCCGCCCACCCGCGCCGCCGTGCCAGAAGTCGATCGGGAACGCGCCGTTCGGACAGTCGACGAAGACACGCCCGCCCGGTTTCGTGACGCGCAGCAATTCGTCGACGAACTCCTGGCGCATCGCGTCGCGGTTCGGCAGCGGTTTGACGTGATACGACGCGCCGCCGGTCTCTTCGACTCCGATGTGCTCGATCACGCCGGACGAGATCACCACGTCGAATCGACCGTCTTCGAACGGAAGTCGCAGCGCATTTGCGACGGCAAGCCGGTCGCGTTGTGTGCGCTCGCGCCATTGCCACTTGCGAAGCGCGGAGAGATCGACACCCCACGCGTTGTATCCATGTTCGTGCAGCACGTCGACGGAGACACCGTTGCCGCACCCGCAGTCGAGAACCTTTGCGCCGCCCTCGATCATCGGCATGTAGAAGCGCTCGATGCGCCATCGCGAGCCGGCAATCTCCGCCGCCAGTCCGATCTTGTGTTCCGCGGTCAACTCGTCTTCGCTGTTGAACGTGTCGTAGTACGCTCCGCCGGAAAAATCGGCGATGCCGTTCTCGACCGCGTACGGCGCACCGCAATGCGGTTTGTCGAGCGGCTCGTGGCACGAAGGACAGACGTACGAGACCAAGTTCTCGCGGATGATAGTCTCCGGCCGCATGTCGACGGTCGTAGTGGCCACTCCCGACGTGGTCGGCGCGCGCATGGCCGGGCCGGGTATTCGCGCCTGGAACATCGCCCGTCAGATGGCGAAGGTCGCGCCGACGACGCTCGTGGCGAAGGTGGAAGGTGAAGTGTGGACGGCGAATGATCGTGTGGCGGTCGTCGACAAAGACTCAGGCGAGGCTCGGGATGCGATTCGCAACGCCGCGGTGCTCATCGGGCAGCCGGCACGGCGGTTCCGTAAAAAACGGCGCGATCAACGCATCGTGTTCGATCTCTTCGATCCGACCGTGCTCGAGCTCCGCGAGCTTTACGGCACGTGGCCGTCGATGCGCCAGCGCATTCACCTCGCGGCCGAGTGGTGGCGGTTGTCCGAGGCACTGATGGTTGCGGATCTGCTGATGTGTGCGGCGCCGCAACAGCGTCGCTTCTACGGGTCACTGCAGAGCGGTGACGCGAAATGGGTCGAGGTGCCGTTCGGCATCGACCCCGCGGAGATCTCGAGCTGCGCGAAGCCACAGTCGAATCTGATCATCTGGGGCGGAGGCGTGTGGGAGTGGCTCGATCCGAAAACGGCGATCGACGCGGTCCTGGCCCTCAACCACGACGGCCTCGACTGCAAGCTCCTGTTTCTCGGCCGCACGCGTCCGAATCGCGATCTCGTCGACCGGCGTCGCGCCGATCGCTTCGACCGGCTGCTCGAGCGCGGCGGGAGCTATGTTTCGGCGCACGCGGACTGGGTTCCGTATGCGGAGCGATTGTCGTGGCTGCGCTCCAGCAAAGTCGCTATCATGCTGCACCGCCCGACGGCCGAGGCTGAGTTTGCGATCAGGACGAGGCTGTTTGACGCGATCGCGGCCGGGATTCCGGTCATCGCGACCGAAAAAGGATTTGCAGCAGAGCTGGTGGCGAGCGAGGGATTGGGCATCGTCGTCCCTCCCGAAGACGTCTGCGCCGTCGCGGACGCCATCCGGCGATTATTGACGGACGACGTTTTTCACTCGACTTGCGTAATGAATCTCGAACGGGTTCGCCCGAGGTACGCGTGGGAGGTTGTCACGCGACCTCTGGCTGACGCGGTAACGGAATGGCTGACGTAGCTTCAACGACAATCCAGGCTCCCGAAGTGATTGCGCCGGCGCTCCCGGCCGGGCGACCTCGCACGATCACACCCGAGCTGTCGATCGTCATCGTCACCTGGAACAGCGAACGCTGGATCGAACGATGCCTGCGGTCGTTGCCGGCAGCGTGCGAAGGGCTGTCGTACGAAGTCGTCGTGTACGACAACGCGTCGACGGACGGCACGCTTCGTCTGGTTCCCGAAGACGGGACGCGCGTCATCCAGTCGAAGCACAACGACGGATTTGCAGCGGGGACGAATCGCGCGCTGGCCGAAACGCGGGGCCGTTACGTTTTCCTCCTCAATCCCGACTGCGATCTCGATCCGCGCGCGCTCACGCTGCTTTGCGAGTTCCTCGATCGCAACCCGAACGCCGCGGCCGCGGCGCCATTACTCGTCGGCGAAAGCGGCGGCTCGCAGCGCGAGTTTCAGCTTCGCCGTCTGCCGACGCTTCGCGGACTGGCGGCCGAGGCACTTCTGCTCGACAAGATGTTTCCGAGGAATCGGTTCACCGCGCACTACCGCTATCGCGACCTCGATCTTTCTCATCCGCAACGCGTCGAGCAACCTGCTGCCGCGGCACTTCTCGTTCGCCGCGAGGTGTTCGACGAGATCGGCGGCTTCGACGAGCAGTTCTCGCCGGCGTGGTTCGAAGACGTCGACTACTGTCGCCGTCTCGATGCCGCCGGCAAGGAGCTGTTCGTCGTTCCGGCCGCGCAGGCGCGGCACGTCGGCGGTGCCAGTCTCGAGCACATGGAGTACGCGCGCTTCATCGACCTCTGGTATCGCAACATGTGGCGGTACGCGCACAAATGGTTCTCGCCCGGAAAGGCCGAGGCGCTGCGGTGGGCGTTGATCGCGGGGATGATTCTGCGTTGCTGCGCCGCGCTGGTCGGGTTCCAGAACGGGAGCTCGAGCCGCTGGGCGGCGCTGCGGACCTACGCGCGCGTCATGAAGAGAGCGCTCAATCGATGGGACGACTCGTCACCGTCGCCCTCGTAACCTGGAACAGCGCTCCCTGGCTGCAGCGATGCCTCGATTGCATCGCGCGGCAGACTCATCGTGACATCGAGCTGATCGTCGTCGACAACGCGTCGTCCGATGAATCGATCTCACTTGTCGTGAATCGGGCGAAGCGGCTCATCCGCAACGATACGAATCGCGGCTTCAGCGCGGCGATGAATCAGATCGTCGCTGCCGCGAACGGCGAATTCGTACAGCTCGTCAATCCCGACGCGTTTCTCGAGCCGGAGTACATCGAGCGATTGGTGAAAGCGTTCGATGAAGCCGATCCGTCGTTTGCGATGGCGACGGGCAAACTGTTGCGCGATGACGGAAGCGGGATCGACTCGATGGGCATCCGCATGACGCGCAGCGGACGACACCTGGATATCACCGACGAGATCGCAGATCGCGGATCGCAGATCACAGAGGTTTTTGGCGTGTCGGGTGCTGCGGCGATGTATCGCACCTCGTTTCTGCGCGATGTCGCGATCGATGGAGAAGTCTTCGATGAGGATTTCTTCGCGTATCGCGAAGATGCGGATCTGGCGTGGCGGGGACGGTTGTCCGGATCTCGGGCGATGTGTGTGCCGGATGCGGTTGCGCGGCACGTCCGGCGCGTAACGCCGGAGCGGCGCGGCGAGCTCCCTCCCGAAATCAACATGCACTCGGTGAAGAACCGTTTTCTTCTGCGCAAAAAAAACGAGGGTTGGTATCTCGTTTTGCGGAACGCGCCGTTCGAGATCACGCGGGACATGATCGTCATCTTTGCGGCGTTGACGATTGAGCGGAGCTCGTTGCCGGCATTCGGATGGTTGTGGCGCAATCACCGGCGGATCGTCGCCAAGCGCCGCGCGGTTCAGAGTCGCCGGCGAGTGTCCGACCGCGATCTCGCCCGGTGGTTTCGATGAGGATCGCGATCCTGGGCACCCGCGGCGTGCCACCGGCGTACGGCGGCTTCGAGACGTTCGCGGCGGAATTGGGAACACGACTCGTTCAACGTGGGCACCAAGTCACTGTCTACTGCCGCCGACCCAGCGCCTTCTCCCCGCCGCGCGGGGAGAAGGTGGCCGGAGGCCGGATGAGGGGCGGACCCTCACCCGGCGCTGCGCGCCACCCTCTCCCGCAA
>DASVHS010000203.1:0-3142 GCA_036382495.1 Thermoanaerobaculia bacterium
GCTCGTCACGCGCACCTCGATCGTCTCGGCGAGCTGCTGCGCGCCGGCGACCGACGCGGTCAGAAGCAGTGGAACCAGGAAGCGTTTGCGCATCGTCATATTGTCGCCTACCCTAACGCGCGAAACGCGCCGCGCCGGCGCGCGTCTCACTCATGACATGAAAAGTTCACTTGTGCAGGCTATCGTGCTCATCGCCGCCGGGTTTGTGCTGGCGATCGTGTCAAATGCCGTCGCGTCGCGCGACCGGAGACTCGTGCTTCCGGGCTATTACCCGGGGGCGACACAGGTGCCGAAGGCGATCGCACCGGTTCCTGCGACGAAAGTCGTAACGCCGGTTGTGCCGCCGGGCCCAACTCCGGCTTCTGTGTGGGTGCCGGCTTCAGCCGGCACATCGCGGGCTGAAGCCCGCGGCCACACAGAACCAGCGAAGAAACCTCTGATCGTCGAAACGCCGAAGAAGACCCCGAAACCAGAAGCAAAAGACTTCCTGCCCCACCCCGACAAACCCTACATCGAAGTCAGCGGCGACGAAGCGCAGCAACTTCACGCGAACGGCGCGTTGACGCTCGATGCGCGGCGCACATCGGTCTACGAGGCGGGCCACATCGCCGGCGCACGATCGATGTCGGTCTGGGAGTCGGACGTCGACGAAAAAGTCAACAAACTCTACGAAGAGCGGAGCGATCCTCGCGAGCAGCTGAAGCCGATCCTCGTCTACTGCTCCGGCGGCGACTGCGAAGACTCACACATGCTTGCCCAGAAACTGTGGGGCGTGCAGTTCAACAACGTCTACGTGTACAAGGACGGCTTCCCCGACTGGCAGAAGCGCGGCGGCTCGATTCACACAGGAAGCAATCCTTGACGAAGTACCTCACGCACCCGTGGCTCACCATCCGCGTTCAACTCGCTCTCGGCGCGATTTTCATCATCGCCGCGCTGCCGAAGATCGCCGACCCGCCGTCGTTTGCGCACATGATCTACAACTACCGGCTGCTGCCCGCGGGTCTGATCAACATCAGCTCGCTCGTGATGCCGTGGGTCGAGTTGCTCTGCGGCATCGCGCTCGTCCTCGGCGTCTGGCGAAGAGCGGCGCTGACGATCATCACGATTCTTCTCGTCGTCTTCATAGTCGCCATCTCGATCAACCTTGGTCGCGGTAACGCGATCGACTGCGGCTGCTTCAACGTCAGCCTCGCGAACCGCACCGTCGAGCAACGCCTCGGCGACATGCGTCTCGACATCCTCCGCGACCTCGGCATGATGTTCATGGTTGGTCAACTCTGGTGGGCAACGGCGCGCGAGCAATACAATCTGAGCTCCACGTCATTCCGAGCGCCATAGAGCGCGAGGAATCTGGGCGGTGGAACGTGCGCGACCCACCGCCCAGATTCCTCGCCGTCTTCGCGGCTCGGAATGACAGGCTGAAGGAGAGTTCATGCGCACTGCCGTGGCGATTTTCTGCCTGTCCGTTTTCTCGATGACGACCCTCGCCCAGGAAATCCGGCTGGCGAATCTGAAGAAGGACGAAGTCGTCCACGGATTTCGCGTCGCGGCGATCTACCTGAATGACGCCGATCAGCCGATGGGCGCGCGCTTCGTCCATCGAAAGAGCGGCTTCACGCTCGACCTCCTGCAGATCGAATCCGTTCCGCAGGGTTACACGTGGGTGAACAGCATCCCCGTCTCCGATCAGGGCGAGCCGCACACGCAGGAACATCTCCTCCTCGGCAAGGGAACGATGGGCCGCGCGTTCGCGAGTCTCGACACGATGTGGCTGTCGGGATCGACCGCGTTCACGCAGCAGTGGCGCACGAACTATCCGTTCAACACGGCCGCCGGTCCGGACGTGTTCTTCAATCTCTACGCGCGACAGCTCGACGCGCTGCTGCATCCGAACTACACCGACGAAGAGATCCGCCGCGAAGTCCGCAACTTCGGCGTCACGGAAAACCCTGACCACACGCTGCATCTCGAAGAAAAAGGCAGCGTGTACAACGAGATGACGAGCTCCAGCGGCAATCCGTTCCGCGTGATGTTCCGCGCAGCGACGCGCCTCGTCTACGGACCGCAGCATCCGCTCTCGTACAACTCCGGCGGCGAGCCCTCCGGCATCCGCACGATGAAGCCGGAAGACATCCGCAACTTCCACAAGAACAACTACTACCTCGCGAACATGGGCACGATCGCATCGTTCCCGAAGAGCGTCCCCATCGGAACGATCCTCACAAAAACGGACGCAATCCTGAACAAGGTGGATCCGAGGCCTGAGGCCCGCGGCTCGAGGCCTGGGAAGTCGCTGGATGCGCTCCCCGCGGCGCAACCCGCGCCGGCCGGAACCATCGCCTACGGTGAGTATCCGCACCGCAACGACCAGCAGCCCAGTCCGATGTCTGTCTGGTGGGGCGCGGACCGCAAGCTCGACGCGAACGACGAAGTGCTCGCGAGCCTTTTTTTCGACAACATCGCCGGCGATCCGACCACGAACCTGTACAAGCTGTTCATCGACAGCAAGACGCGCAAGATCGACATCGGTGCGAAGCAGATCTTCAACAACGTGAGTGACGTCGGCGGCAATCCGATCTACATCGCGTTCACCGACGTCGCACCGGCGAACCTCACGGACGACAAGCTCACTGTCGCGCGCGGGTTGATCGTCGACGAGATCAAGCGGATCGCTGCGTTTCCCGACGACTCGCCGGAGCTGAAGGAATTTAACGACCGCATCGCCAGCCGTGTCGTCGAGCTGCGCCGCGATCTCGCGAAGTTCGTGAACACTCCGCCCGGTTTCGGTTTCCGCAACAGCAGCTCGAACTGGCCCGACCAGCTCTACACGCTCGCGAAGACCGGTGCGTTCCAGCGCTCCGTCACGCTCAAGCCGGAGATGGCAAACGTCGAGAAGCTTCTGGCCACGAACAAGAACTTCTGGCGCGCCGCGCTCGCGAAGTGGCACATCACCGATCGCACGCCTTACGTCGTCGCGTCGCGACCGAGTCCGGCGTTGCTCCAGCGCGAGGAAGCCGAGCGCATCGCGCGAGCGAATGCCGAAGCTGCGCGGCTGACGACAAAGTACGGACTCTCCGACACGCAGGAGGCGATCAAGCGCTATCGCGCCGAATACGACAGCGCGACGAACCGCATCGAA
>DASVHS010000204.1:0-10196 GCA_036382495.1 Thermoanaerobaculia bacterium
TATCAGAACGAACGTTTCACGAGCGCGCGAATCTCGCCGACGATCCCGCGGCGGAACGCCAGGACGCAGACGATGAACACTCCGCCGGTGAGAACGGCGACCCACGAGCCGTAGGACGCCAGATAGTTTTCGAGGCCGGCCACGAGCAGTGCGCCGACCGACGGGCCGATCGGCGTCCCCATCCCACCGAGCAGCGTCATCAGCACGACTCCGCCCGAGCGATGCCAGTGGACATCCGACAACGTCGCCGATTGAAACACGAGCGCCTTCATCGCGCCCGCCGTTCCGGAGAGTGCCGCGGAGATGACGAACGCGAGCAGCTTGTAGCGATCGACGTCGTAACCGAGTGAAATCGCGCGCGGCTCGTTCTCGCGGATCGCGCGCAACACATTGCCGAACGGCGAATGAATGGTGCGATGAATGATCAGGAATCCCGCGATGAAGACGGCGTAGACGAAGTAGTACATCGCCATGTTGCCCTGCAGGCTCACGAGGCCGAGGAGCTTGCCGCGGGGGATGCCTTGCAGGCCGTCCTCGCCTCCGGTCCACGGCATCTGCAGCACGAGGAAGTACACAACCTGCGCGAAGCCGAGCGTGATCATCGCGAAGTAGATTCCGGAGCGGCGGATCGCCAGCGCGCCAAAGATGAGACCGAGAAGCGCCGCGACAGCGGTTCCGGTGAGGATCGCGAGCTCGATCGGCAGGTGCCACACTCCCATCACTTCGAGCGTGACGTAACCGGCGGCGCCGAGGAACGCCGCGTGTCCAAACGAAAGCAGTCCCGAATATCCGAGCAGCAGGTTGAACGCGCTCGCGAAGAGCGCCAGACAGAGAACGTTCATCGCGAAAACCGGATAGACGATGAACGGCGCCGCGAGACCGAGGATCACCATCGCGGCATATCCGAGGTAGAGAAGCGACGACCGCGTCAACGCTGTCTCCCGAAGAGTCCCGACGGCCGCACCAGCAGCACGAGCGCCATGACGATGAACACCACGACGTCCGAGGCCGGTGCGTGGAAAAATTTCGTGAGTCCTTCGATCAATCCGAGACCGAGGCCGGTGACGATCGAGCCGGCGATCGAGCCCATGCCGCCGATCACGACCACCGCGAACACGACCATGATCACATTCGCACCCATGAGCGGCGTGACCTGGTAGATCGGTGTGGCCATCACGCCTGCGAATGCGGCCAGCGCCACGCCATAGCCGTACGTCAGCGTCAGCATCAGCGGCACGTTGACGCCGAACGCCTGCAGCAGTTTCGGATTTTCCGTCCCGGCGCGCAGATACGCGCCGAGGCGTGTCCGCTCGATCATGAACCAGCTGCCGAAGCAGACGGCGGTCGACACGATGACGACCCACACGCGGTATTTCGGCAGATACATGAAGCCGAGGTTCGTCCCGCCCTGCAGGAGTTCGGGAACAGGATACGAGTTGCCGGAGATCCCGAACGCGTTCTGGAAAATCCCCTCGAGCACGAGCGCGACGCCGAACGTCAGCAGCAGACCGTAGAGCGGATCGAGACCGTAAAGGCGCCGCAACACCAGACGCTCAAAGATCATGGCGGCGATCCCGACGGCGATCGGCGTCAGGATCAGCGCCCACCAGTAGTTGATGCCGAGGTAATGCAGCGCCATCCAGGCGACGAAGGCGCCCAGCATGTACTGGGCGCCGTGCGCAAAATTCACGACGTCGAGAAGCCCGAAGATGATCGCCAGTCCGAGACTCAGGAGCGCGTAGAACGAGCCGTTGATCAGGCCGACCAGCAGCTGACCGCTCAGCGCCTGAATCATCGGATCGTTCGTCTCCTTCGATCGATCACTTCACCAGCGGGCACTTCGGATCGGGTGGTTCAAATGCCTGTGCAGCAGGAATCGTCTTGACGATCTTGTAATAGTCCCAGGGGTATTTCGATTCGGCGGGCGTCTTCACCTGCGCGAGATACATGTCGTGACGATGCAGACCGTCGGCGCCGATATGACCGTTCTTCGCGAAGAAGTCGTTGACCGGCGTCGATTTCATTTTCGCCATGACTTTGTCGGCGTCATCGGTTCCGGCGGCCTTGATCGCGTTGAAGTAATGCATCAGCTCGGAGTAGACGCCGGCCTGGACCATCGTCGGCATCTTCTTCTGGCGCTCGAAGAATCGTTTCGCCCACTTGCGGCTCTCCGCGTCGCGATCCCAATAGAACGCCGTCGTGAGATACATGCCCTTCGCCGTGGCCAGTCCGAGGCTGTGGATGTCCGAAAGGAAGACGAGAAGACCGGCGAGCTTCTGCTTCGGCGCAATCCCGAATTCATTGGCCTGCTTGATGGCGTTGATCGTATCGGCGCCTGCGTTCGCGAGGCCGATGACCTGCGCGCCGGAAGCTTGCGCCTGCAGCAGGTACGACGAGAAGTCTGTCGTGGGGAACGGCGCCTTGACGTCGCCGAGGACCTTGCCGCCAGCGACGATCACGACGTTCGACGTGTCCGCTTCGAGCGATTTGCCGAAGACGTAGTCCGCGGTGATGAAGAACCAGGTCTTGCCGCCCTTCTGGACGACCGCCAGTCCGGTCCCGGAGGCCATTGCATACGTGTTGTACGTGTAGTGGATGTTGTAGGCCGTGCACTTCTCGCCGGCGATCGGTGTCGAGCCGGGGCCGGAGAGGAGTGTGATGCGTTTCTTTTCCGCCGCAACCGGCATGACTGCGAGCGCGGTGGAGCTCGACACCAGATCGGCGATCGCGTCGACGTGCTCCTCGTCGAACCACTTGCGGGCGATGCTCGAGGCCACATCGGCCTTGTTCTGGTGATCGGCGCTGATGATCACGATCGGTTTTCCGAGCACTTTGCCGCCGAAGTCCTCGGCCGCCATCTGCGCGGCGACGAGGGATCCCGGACCGGCGAGATCCGAATACGCGCCGGTCATGTCGGTCAGCACACCGATTTTCACGACGTCGTCCGACACCTGGGCGACGGCCGACACCGTGCCGAACAGAATCAGCAATCCACCCAGGACAATGTTTCCAAAGGTTCGTCTCATCGCTCCTCCATATTCTTGTTGTGTGATCTCAGACTCCGAGGAATCGGTGCAACGCGTCGGTGCGCTTGCCGACCTCGTCTCTGGTGATCATATCCACGATCCGTCCGTGCTCGATCAGGTAATGCCGGTCGGCAAGTTGGGACACGAACCGGAAGTTCTGCTCGACCAGGATCATCGTCAGGCCGCGTTCACCGAGTTTTCGGACGACTTTGCCGAGAGTCTGGACGATGACCGGCGCCAGGCCTTCGGTGATTTCATCGAGGAGCAGGAGGCGCGCGCCCACGCGGAGGATGCGGGCCATGGCCAGCATCTGCTGCTCGCCGCCCGAAAGACGCGTGCCCTGACTCTTGCGCCGTTCGAGGAGGTTCGGGAACATCGCGTAGATTTCGTCGAGCGACATCCCGCCCGAACCGACCTTCGGCAGGAGCGTCAGATTCTCTTCCGCCGTCAGACTGGCGAAGATCCCGCGCTCCTCGGGGCAGTAGCCGATGCCCTGACGGGTAATGCGATGCGATTGCATGCGGATCGTCTCGCGGCCGTTCATCGTGACCGAACCTGTGCGCCGCGAGACGAGTCCGAGGATCGCTTTCAACGTGGTGCTGCGTCCGGAACCGTTGCGGCCGAGGAGAGTGGCGACTTCGCTCTTGCCGACGTTGAGGTCGATGCCGTGCAGGATGTGCGACTCGCCGTAAAACGCATGGAGGTCGGTGATGCGCAGCAATTCATCACGAGGCTCGACGATGGTGGTCACGCTTCCGCTCCGATATAAGCCTCGAGCACATCCGGATTTTTCGAAACCTCGGCATAGGTACCTTCGGCGAGGACGGTGCCGCGCGCGAGCACGGTGATCGTGTGCGAGAGATCGGCGACGACGGAAAGATTGTGCTCGACCATCAGGATCGTGCGGCCGGCGGATATTTTCTGGATGAGGGCAACGACTCGTCCGACGTCTTCGCGACCCATGCCGGCGGTCGGCTCATCGAGAAGCATCAGCTCGGGCTCCAGTGCCAGCGTGGTCGCCAGCTCGAGCGCTCGCTTGCGTCCGTACGGAAGCTCGACGGTGATCGCGTCAGCGTAGTTGTCGAGATCGACTGAGGCGAGCAACTCCATCGCACGCGCATCGAGGACCGACAGCGTTCGCTGTGAGCGCCAGAAATGGAACGACGTGCCGAGCTTGCGCAGCAGCGCGACACGCACGTTCTCGAGAACCGTGAGCTTCGGAAAAACCGCGGAGATCTGGAAAGAGCGGACCAGTCCTTTCCGGGCAACGGCGGCCGGACGCACGTGCGTGATGTCCTCGCCTCGATAGACGACGGAGCCCGACGTGGCTGGCAGAAAGCGTGTCAGCAGATTGAACGTCGTTGTTTTTCCGGCGCCGTTCGGGCCGATGAGCGCGTGAATCGAACCGCGCCGGATGCGCAGGTCGACGCCGTTGACCGCCACGAACCCGTGAAACTCCTTCGTGAGCTTCCGGGTTTCAAGGATCACGTCGTCCGGCATGTGGTCGGACATCGTAGTTCATGTCATGAGCGAGGAAGCCGCGCGCTCATGTCATGAGCGAGGAGGCCGCGCGCTCATGTTCATGAGAGAGGAACCCGCGCGATCATGTCATCCCGAAGACCAGCGAGCCCGTTCCCGTCATCGGCCTGGGGACGTGGCAGACGTTCGACGTCGGAGACAGCGATCGCGAACGCAGGCCGCTCATCGAGGTCCTTCGTCGCTTCGCCGCCGCCGGCGGGAAGCTGATCGATTCGTCACCGATGTACGGCCAGGCCGAAGCGGTGACGGGCGCTCTGAAGGAACACGTTCCGGGCGCATTTCTCGCGACGAAAGTCTGGACGCGCGGACGCGATCAGGGCATCGAGCAGATGCGGCGCTCGATGGACCTCCTTGGCACCCGCAAGCTCGATCTGATGCAGGTCCACAACCTCGTCGACTGGCAGACCCACCTGGCGACGCTACGTGAATGGAAGCAGGCCGGGCGCGTCCGCTACATCGGCGTCACGCACTATCAGACCGCAGCGTTCCCGCAACTCGCGTCGATCATGGAGAACGAAGACATCGACTTCGTCCAGCTCCCGTTCTCGATCACGCTTCCCGACGCGGAGAAGAAACTTCTGCCGCTCGCAGAAAAGAAAAAGATCGCGGTGCTGGTCAATCGACCGTTCGAGGCCGGCGCGCTGTTCCGCAACGCGCCATCGCGCACGGTTCCGGAGTGGGCCGCCGACTTCAACTGCGCGAGCTGGGCAGAGATTTTTCTACGCTGGATCATTTCGCACCCCGCCGTCACGTGCGTGATCCCGGCGACGAGCAACCCTGGGCACGTTTCCGAGAATTTGAGGGCGGGGTCGGGGTCGGTGTTGACGATGAGTCATAGGGATGAGTTACGGCGGCGGGTGATGAAGGGATGAAAAGATGAATTTCGAAGTTCGAATTTCGAATTAAGAATTAAGAAACGAAACTGTCCTTTACCAATTCTTAATTCTTCATTCGAACTTCGAACTTCGAAATTCATCTTTCCTCAAGTTTGATTCAACCGAAAATACACAGTCAACTCATGCACGACCTCCGTCTTTTCCCCGTCCTTGATCATCGGCTTGAAGCGCCATGACCTTATCGCGCGGAGGGTTCCGTCGACGAACACGGGGCGTTGCGGCGCGGAGACAATCGTGGCTTCCTTCACGCGGCCGTCTTTTCCGATGACGTAGCGCACGACGAGCTCGTCTTCCCAGGCGCGCATGCGCGCGTCTTCCGGATAGCTCGGATAGACCTGGGACATCGGGATCATCGGCAGCTTCTTGTCGCGCGCGATGTGAACGCGGCCGTCGGGGATGTCGTTGACCACGCCGCCGATCGTCCCGCCGATCTTTCCACCGACGTCGCCCTCGGCGATTCCGCCGACGATGCCCTGGTCGATGCCGGAATCGATGCCGCCCACGATGCCTTTGGCCGAGGCGAGCATGTTGAGAGGCATGGTCTGGGGTTTTACGTTCGGGATCTCGTCGGGAATCACCGTCGGCGCGAGCACGTCCGCGGACATCAGCATCTTCGCGGTCGTGATCTCCGGTTTCTGCTCAGGCGGTCGTGCCGGTGGGGGTGGAGGTGGCGGCGGAGGAGGAGCCTCGAGGACAAACGCGATCGTGTAGGCGGGAGAGGTGGTCGGGAACGTCACCTGCCATAGGTTCGAGCCGACCGCGACGGCCGCGGCGAGTCCGTGGACGACGAGCGAGAACGTGAGTGCCTCGTACAGGGCATTTCGGTTGGCTCGCGATGCTCTGGCTGGTGCGACAGTCTCGAACAACGCCCGGGCTCCCTCGCTGTGATTTAGCAGCTGATAGTAGCATCCCGATTCGAGCGTCGAACGTTACAAAATCAACGAGTTACGGTGATGTGCAGAGATTGACCGTGCAGCTCATCATTTTCGTCGGCATCCAGGGATCCGGGAAGTCTTCGTACTATCACCGCCACTTTGCGGCAACGCATGTGCACGTGAGCAAGGACCTGATGAAGAACGTTCGCAATCGCGATGTGCGGCAGTCGCAGATGATCGAGGAGGCGCTCGCAGCAGGGAAGCCGGTGGTCGTCGACAACACGAATCCGACGCCGATCGTCCGCGCGCCGCTGATCGCTCTTGGTCGGAAGCACGGCGCGCATGTCATCGCGTACGTCTTCGACGCGCCCGTGAAAGTAGCAGTGGCGCGCAACCGCGGTCGTGAAGGGAAGGCGCGCGTTCCGGACGTCGTGATCTACGTGACGGCGAAGAAACTTGTCCCGCCGAAATTCGAAGAAGGGTTCGACGAGATCCATGTCGTGGCCGCGGAGTTGACGGATGCCGAAGCACACACCTGAGCAGCTGCTGCGCCGCGTCTTTCCGCCGATGCTGGCGACGCTCGCCGATGAAGCACCGCGCGACGCGTCGAACTGGACTTACGAGCTGAAGTACGACGGCTTCCGCGCCATCAGCGCGATCGTCGATGGCCGCATCGCGATGTGGAGCCGCAACGAGCTCGATCTCGAGCCGCGTTTTCCGCACATCGGCGAAGCACTTCGGAAGTTACGCGGACCGGAGATGGTCCTCGACGGCGAGGTCGTCGCGCTCGACGCGCACGGCGCGCCGCGATTTCAGCTGCTGCAGCAGGGCGACAAGAAAGAGAAGCTGTTCGTGTTCGACATCCTCTGGCTCGACGGCCACGACCTGCGCAAGCTCACGTATCTCGAGCGCCGCGAGATTCTGAAGAAGGCGCTGCGCAAGAGTCCGGCCACGATCGCGTTGTCGCAGACGCTCGACCTGGCCGGCGAAGAGGCGCGCGACTACGCAAAGAAACATGGCTGGGAAGGCGTCATCGCGAAGAAGAAGACGTCGTGCTACGAGCCGCGGCGATCGAAGGAATGGTTGAAACTGAAAGCGCTGAACCAGCAGGAGCTCGTGATCGTCGGATGGCAGCCCAGCACGCACTCGACGCGCGAGATCGGATCGCTGCATCTCGCGGTGCGTGGCGACGATGGACGGCTGACGTATGCAGGAAAAGTCGGGACCGGCTTCTCGGCGAAGATGCGCGTCGATCTGAAGGACGTGCTGTCGAAGTCGATCGTGCCGAAGACGGACGTGAAGGACGCACCGCGCACGCGCGATGCGACGTGGGTCGAGCCGCGGCTGATCGCGCAGGTGGCGTTCACCGAGTGGACATCCGACAACCGCCTCCGTCATCCTTCCTTCCTCGGACTGCGTGATGACAAGGCGCCGGAGGAAGTGGTGAGAGAAAAGGCGATGAAGACAACGGGTCCGAAGACGCGCGTCGCGTTGTCCAATCCCGATCGCGTCCTTTATCCAAAGGACAAGATCACGAAGCAGGACTTAGCCGATTACTACGACGCGGTTGCCGAGCCGATGCTGCGTGCGCTCAAGGATCGTCCGTTATCGCTCGAGCACTGGAACCAGGGCATTCAGAAACCGTCGTGGTATCAGCAGGGTGTGAAGGACGGTCCCGACTGGCTGACGCTGGTCGAGACGCCGACGCGGACGACCGCGCACAAGAGCGTGAGTCATCTCGTCGTCGACAGCCGCGATGCGTTGCGCTGGCTCGCGCAGATGTCGGTCCTGACGATCCACATGTGGCATTCGCGCGCGCAGAGTCTGGAGGAGCCGGACTGGATCGTGTTCGATCTCGACCCGGCGAAAGGGAAGGGGATCGAGCAGGCCATCGAGGCGGCGCTGATCATGCGCAAGGTGCTCGAGAGCATCAGTCTGCCGAGCGTGCCGAAGACGTCGGGCAAACGCGGCATTCACGTTTTCGTTCCGCTGGCCGCCGGTTACTCGAACGAGGCCGCGCACGATTTCGCGTGCTCGGTTGCCGCGGCGGTGACGGCGAAGGTGCCGGACATGACGGTCGAGCGAAGTCTCTCGCAGCGTCGCGGCCGTCTTTACCTCGATTGCGAACAGAACGCGTACGGAAAAACGATTGTCGCGCCGTACTCGCCGCGCGGGATCGACGGCGCTCCCGTTTCGGCGCCGCTCAAGTGGAGCGAGATCACGAAGAAACTCGATCCGCTGAAGTTCAATGTGCGGACGATGCCGAAGCGTCTCGACAAAGTCGGCGACCTCTGGGAAGACATCTTCAAGAAGAAGGCGAAACTGCCGAAGCTGCAGTGATAATGCAGCCGCTTGGTCAGGAACGCCATCATCACCGGAGCATCGAGCGGCATCGGCGCCGCGCTCGCACGTGAGTTGTCGCGCCGCGGCTGGTCCATCGCGCTTCTCGCACGCCGCGCCGATCTCCTCGACGAGGTCCGGAAAACGATTCCGACCCAGGCCGTTGCGATCGCATGTGACGTCACCGATGCGGTCGCGGTCGAACGTGCCGTGCGACGCGGCGAGTCCGAGCTCGGCGGGCCATTCGATCTCGCCATCGCGAATGCCGGCGTGAGCATCCCCGGCCACGCGACGAAATTCAAGCTTGCAGACGCCGATCAGACTATTCGCGTCAATGTGATCGGCATGATGAATCTCTTCGCGGCTGTGATCCCGTCGATGGTCGAACGACAGGCCGGCCGGTTCGCCGGCATCGCATCGATCGCCGGCCTTCGCGGACTTCCAACCGCGGGCGCATACTCCGCGAGCAAGGCGGCGATGCAGAATTTTCTGGAAGCGAGCCGCATCGAGCTCGCTCCGTACGGCGTCGGCGTCACGATCGTGAACCCCGGCTTCATCGCCACGCCCATGACGGAGAAGAACAAATTCAAGATGCCATTCCTCATGCACGTCGACGATGCTGCGCGCCGGATCGCCGACGGGATCGAGCGCGGAAAGCGCGTCGTCGAATTCCCGCGGCCGATGTCGATCCTGATGCGAATGATGCGTCACGTGCCCGACGCGCTCTACGATCGCATGACGGCACCGTACGGCCGCCGCAAGGTCGACCCGGCCAGGGTGAAGCGATGAATACGTTCGCGGTCCGCCTCTGGGCACTTCGCAACGTCTTCCTGCTGTGGTTCGTGAAGCCGTCGATTCTCGAGATCAACGAGCGCCGCTGCGTCGTCCGCATCCCCCTCAACTGGCGCACCCGCCGCCACGACATTCACGCCATGTACCTCGGCGTCCTGGTGATGGGGGCCGATGTCGCGTCCGGCTTGATCGCGTTCGATCAGATCCAGAAGCGCAAGCTCAAAATCTCATTCGTGTTCAAAGACATGAAGGCCGAGTTTCTAAAACGCGCCGAAGGCGACGTGCACTTCACGAACGAGGATGGGCCGGTGATTCAGGCTCTGATCGCCCGCACGCTCGAAACCGGCGAGCGGCAAAACGCGACTGTGCACGTGACGGCGACGGTGCCCCGGAAACTCGGCGACGAGCCGGTCGCGAAATTCGAGATGACGCTGTCTTTGAAGAAGAAGGGATGAGGGACGAACCCCCCCCATGTCATCCTGAGCGTGAGCGAAGGACCCGGGGGCAAGGGAGGCCGGCCTCCCCACGCCCGGGTCCCTCGCTCACGCTCGGGATGACATGATTTGTATCGAGTTCATCCTTCATCCCTCATCCCTCATCCCTTAAGTCATGACTGAGGACGAATTCAGAAAGCTGGCGCTGTCTCTACCCGACACGGAAGAGCTTTCCCACATGGCCCATCCCGACTTCCGCGCGGGCGGGAAGATCTTTGCGACGCTTCGCGCACC
>DASVHS010000205.1:0-5962 GCA_036382495.1 Thermoanaerobaculia bacterium
TTCGATGCCGAAAACTCGATTTTCGACAGAAAGTACGGCAGCTTGTATGCGGCCCGCGCCGCGGCGACGGCGATCGAGCTCGATGCGTCCAGACTGAAGAACCAGACGCCGGGATCCCTTCCGTCGCGATGGACGTACGTGCGGACGTTGACCTCGTGGAAGTCGGAGAGGCCCGGCACCGCGGGCAGCATCACCGGACGCACGCCGGTGATCGTGAACGGGATCATGCCGACGTAGGCTTTTCCTTCGAATGTATCGATCGTCAGGCCGCCCGGGACGAGCGCCTGCAGCTCCGCCGGCGGGATTTCCCAGTGCAGGAACAGCAGATGGTGCCAGTTCTGGTGCATGAGCACCGGCTGGTCGGGCTCGAGGGCCGGCGAGATCCGATCGATCGACATGAATTGTTGGGAAGCAAGCGAAGGGCCGACTCGGTCGGGCGTAGAATCCGCGGCATGAAACACATCGCTTTCTGCGCCCTGCTGCTCGCGATCGCCGCGTGCACGTCGTCATCGGCGTCGCACAACGGTCCGGTGACTCCGTTGCCGTCCGTCGAAATCGTGCAGATCTACGGTCCGGCGGATGTCAACTACTCGCGTGGCATGAGCTTCGTCGACGCGCAATTCAGTCTGGAGATCACGAATCCATCGACCGATCCGATCACGCTGAAACACGTGACCCTCGAATCGGTCGGCGGCTCGTCGATCAGGATGCGGCGCGAGGACCGCGCGTTCAACAACGAAATCCCGCCCGGACAGACCGGCCAGGCCGTCGTCAACGCCCGCGTCTACTTCCAGAGCGACAGCAGCGGCTCACCGACTCGCGAGCCGATCACGATGCGCGCCACGCTGAGCTTCGACTCACCGAAGGGAAAGTTCAACCGGATCGTCCAGAAGATGGTTGGAGAGTTCCCGGGACAATAAAAACAGAGCGCGGAGCGCAGAGGGCGGAGCGCAGGTTCGGATCAAGGTTCTACTGCGCTCTGCCCTCTGCGCACTGCGCTCTGTTACTCGTAGAGGTCCATCTCCGCGACCGGCATTTCCTCGGGCGGCGTCCAGCGCCAGGTCTCGAAGACGTAGAGGTCGAACAGGAGAAGGAACACTTCGCGCGACATTTCCCAGCGCGCGAGCAGGCCGTCCGCGAGGCCGCGTTTCGATTCTTTGATCACGTGGCCGAGCTTGTAGATGATCGTGTGCTGCTGGCGGAAGCCGGAGCGCGAGCAGAAGCAGTTCAGCGCCGCTTCGATTTTGAATCGCTCCTGGTACTGCGGCGGAACTCTCTCGAACACTTCGCGGCGCATCACGCGAATGCCGGACAGCACCGGGCCGCACTGCATCTTCAGGTGAAGGAAGTCGAGCACCTGACCGCGATGGCGCACGCCGATGTTCATGTCGGAACGGTTCTGGAGGACCGGCAGCACGAGTGACTCGATGGTCCGTTCGGTGACGTTGAGCATGTCTCCGTCGACGAAGAAGAGGATGTCGTTCGACGAGTAGTCGACGCCGACGCGCATCGCGTAGCCTTTGCCGCGGTTTTCGCGCAGTGCGATCGTGCGCACGTCGAAACTGCGGGAGATGGCGACGGTCTCATCCGTGGACCCATCGCTGACCACGATCACCTCATCGATGAGAGGGCTCGTGGTCAGGGCGCGTAATACATCGGCGATCGTATTCTCTTCGTTGTATGCGGCGACGATTGCAGTAATCCCCACTCAGTTCTCCTCGATGCGCTGTCGCCGGAGCCGTTGCAACGGCCAGACCATAACACAACGGTCCGGCCCGGCCCCCGCTTTGCACCGGCAATCCGACGTTATGAGACGGACCCTCGCTTACGGTGCACTGCTTGCCGGCCTTTGCGTGACACTCGCAGTGGTCACACTGTCACTTTCCGGTTGCAACACGGCCAGCCGGGCGATGAACATCCAGAACCCGAGCTATTCGATCCGCGACGTTCAGCCGCATATCCGGATCGCACTCCCGCTCCAGGATTCGTCGATCGACTTCGACTTCCTCCTCGGCATCGACAACCCGAACTCGGTCGGCCTCAACCTGGCCCGGCTGGACTTCGGAATTCTGGTCAACGGCTATCGCCTGATCGACAGCGTGAGCAGCGATCGCATCAGCATCCCGGCGCGCGGCGCCAACGACGTCCGCCTCCGCGCCAGGGTCGGGTATCAGCAGATCCCCAACCTCTGGCAGCAGATCGTCGGAGTCATCAACGGCCAGCGCGCGAACTACCAGGTGCAGGGCAACGCGTACTACGACACGCCGCTCGGGCAGATGCGATTCCCGGTCAGCGTCGCGGCGATGCGTTGAAAACAGATCGCAGATCGCGGATCGCAGGATCTGTTTCAGCCTGCGATCTACGATCTGCGATCCGCGATCTTCTCATCCGCGAACGTTCCGCGTCACCGTGATCGTCTGCGCGACGTACCGTCCGTTGCTGTTGACGCCGTTGACCGAGACTTCGTCGCCGCGCTCCAGGTCCGACACGTTGTAGTTGTTGCCCTGATACACGACGCGTGTGTTCGAGTCGTAGTAGATCGAGCCCGTCGACTGCGATGAATTCGGCCGCAGCTGGTTCACGTACGTCACGTTGAGATCGACGCGCTGCGCGCTCGTGTCGATTCCCGACACCACGCCCGTCACTGCCGACGGCTGGCTCGGCGAGGGACTGCCGAGGATCGAGCCGAGGTCGCCGAGGGTGGCTGAGCCGCAGGCGGCGGCGAGCAGAATGACTGAAAGAAATAGTGTTGCTCTTCGCATCAATGATCTCCTAACGCACAATGCATTGAGCAAGGATCAAGCCGGTTGAACGAGCGCAAACGAAGCACACTCTTCCTTGGCAGCATCGCCGCGATCCTCTATTTCTCCGAAGGCCTTCCGTACGGCATCGTCAAAGAGTTCGTGCCGCTTTACCTGCGCGTCCAGCACGTCGACCTGAAATCGATCGGGCTGATCAACGTCGTCGGCTATGCGTGGACGCTGAAGTTCCTCTGGTCACCGTTCGTCGACACCGTCGGAACGTACAGGCGGTGGATCTCGGGTGCGGTGTTCGTGATCGCGATGACTGTCGGCGCGATGGCGGCGATGTCGACGCCGGGCTCGATGTTCTACGCGTTGCTCGCGCTGCTGGCACTCGCGTCGGCGACGCAGGACATCGCCGTCGACGCATTCACGATCCGCAACACGCCGCCGAAACTCCTCGGTCCCGTGAATTCGATTCGGGTGACCGCGTATCGCATCGCCCTCACCGCACCCGGCTTCCTCGCCTGGATCGCACAGAACGCCGGCTGGCCGCACGCATTTGCAGTCGCCGCGATCGTCGCGGCGGTCATTTTCGCAATCACGCTGTTGCTCCCTGAAACCGCAAATGCCGCGGAAACCGGCAACCGGCAACCGCGAACAAATTTCCTGGCCGCGCTGAAACACTGGCTCCTCCGCGACAAAGCGCTCCTCCTTCTGGCCATCGCGTTCACCTACCGCCTGGGCGAGTTCGCGATCGTGCCGATGATCAAGCCCTACTGGGTCGACCGCGGGTACAAGCCGGGCGAGATCGGCACGATCACCTCGATCATCGGCGTCATCATCAGCATCCTCGGCGCCATCCTCGGCGGGATGTTGCTGCCGCGCATCGGCTTGTATCGCGGCCTGATCTGGCTCGGCGTTGCGCAGTCGGCGTCGAACGTCGGCTACGCACTCGTCGCGACGATCGACGCCGGCCGCTGGGCGATCTACGCCGCCGCGATCATCGAAAACATCGGCTACGGCCTCGGCACCGCCGCGTTTCTCGCGTTCCTGATGTCGATCTGCGACCGCGAGCGCGCCGCGACCGAATACGCATTGCTCTCCGCGGCGTACGGTCTCACTGGCACGACGATGGCGAGTGTGAGCGGTGTGATCACGCAGCACATCGGTTACGCGCACTACTTCTGGGTCACCGTCGTCCTCGGCCTGCCGGCGTTGATGTTGATACCGCTGGTCCGCGATCAGATCGTTGCAAGGGAGAGCGAGGCGTGAAGCATCGTGTGTTCGTCCCGGCGATCGCGCCGTCGATCGATGTGACCGGCGAAGAGTTTCACCACGCCGTGCGCGTCGTCCGGCTGCGCGAAGGTGAAGAGATCGAGGTCTTCGACGGACGCGGGCGTGCGGCGCGGGGGCGGGTCGGCGCGATTGGAGCCAACTCGCTGCACGTCGATGTCACGAGCGACGTCGAATCGCGCGAGTCGCCGCTGCGGATCCATCTCGCAGCCGCGATCATCCAGCTCGAGAAATTCGAGCTCGTCCTGCAGAAGGCGACCGAGCTCGGCGCAGCAACGATCACCCCGCTCGTCACCGATCGCGTCGAAGTGCGCGCCGAGCGTTATCGCGGCAAGGCCGAACGATGGGCGAAGATCGTGCTCGAAGCGGTGAAGCAGTCGGGCCGCGCAGTCATCCCGGCCGTCAACGAACCGATACGCTTCGACGAGTTCGCGAAAAAGCCCGGGACGCGATTTGTTTTCGATGCTGACGAGACGCCGGATCGCGCGCCCGATTCGCTCACGGAAGTCACGCTCATGATCGGACCGGAAGGTGGCTTGAGCGAGCGCGAAATCGCGATCGCCCGCGAGGCCGGATGCACGTTCCAGCGTCTCGGGCCGCGGCGGTTGCGCGCGGAAACTGCAGCGATCACGGCGCTGTCGATCATCGGCGCGCGCTACGGTGATATCTGATAGATTGCGCGCCGCAAACGCGCGCGGAGGGAGAGCCCGTCTTGGC
Organism: Thermoanaerobaculia bacterium; assembly: GCA_036382495.1. Taxonomy (GTDB): domain Bacteria; phylum Acidobacteriota; class Thermoanaerobaculia; order Gp7-AA8; family Gp7-AA8; genus DASVHS01. Next base: position 4,755 of record DASVHS010000205.1, read on the forward strand.
CAGCGATTCGCTCAAGATCACCGACAACCGCACCGGCAGTTCGTTCGACCTGCCGATCACCGAAGGCACGATCAAAGCCACCGATCTGCGCAAGTTCAAGACGGGGCCGGAAGACTTCGGCCTGATGACGTACGACCCGGCGTTCATGAACACAGCCGCGTGCCGCAGCGCGATCACGTTCATCGACGGCGACAAAGGCATCCTCGAATATCGCGGCTATCCGATCGAACAACTCGCCGAGAAGAGCACGTACCTCGAAGTCGCGTATCTGCTTCTCAACGGCGAGCTGCCGGCGAAGGCCCAGCTCGACGACTGGACTCACGACGTCACGTTCCACACGATTCTCAACGAGCGATTGAAGTCGCTCCTCGACGCATTCCGCTTCGACGCCCATCCGATGGGCCGCTTCATGTCGACCGTCGCCGCGCTGGGGACGTTCTATCCGGAAGCGAAGGACATCTTCGACATCGAGTGCCGCAACAAGCAGATCGTGCGCATCATCGCCAAGGTCATCACGATCGCGGCGTTCAACTACCGCCATCGTATCGGCATGCCGTACGCGTATCCCGACAACGATCTGTCGTATGCCGGCAACTTCCTGAACATGATGTTCCGGATGACGGAGTACAAGTACAAACCGGATCCGGCGCTGGAGCGCGCGCTCGACGTGCTGTTCATCCTGCACGCCGACCACGAGCAGAACGCGTCGACGAGCGTCATGCGTTCGGTCGGCAGCTCGCACGTCGATCCCTATTCCGCCGTGGCCGCAGCGGCTGCCGCGCTTTACGGCCCGCTGCACGGCGGCGCGAACGAAGCGGTCATCCACATGCTCACCGAGATCGGCTCGGTGAAGAACGTGCCGGGCTTCATCGACAAGGTGAAGGCCGGCGAAGGCGTGAAGCTCATGGGCTTCGGCCACCGCGTCTACAAGAACTACGACCCGCGCGCAAAGATCATCAAGAAGGTCGCCGACGAAGTGTTCGACGTGACGGGACGCAGCCCACTGCTCGACATCGCCCTGGAACTGGAGCGGATCGCGCTGCACGACGACTACTTCGTGAAACGCAAGCTCTACCCGAACGTCGACTTTTACTCCGGCCTGATCTACCAGGCCATGCGCATCCCGATGGAGATGTTCACGGTGATCTTCGCGATCCCGCGCGTTTGCGGCTGGCTGGCCCAGTGGCAGGAGATGCTCGAGGATCCCG
>DASVHS010000206.1:0-1574 GCA_036382495.1 Thermoanaerobaculia bacterium
TGGGGGGAAGCTGCTAATTCGAAATTCGAACTTCGAAATTCAGTTTTCTTCCCCCAGCCCCGTTCGCTTGCCGATCGCAACTGGCTCCCTTATTGCGGTAGAGAGCAGTAACACACGGAGGCATCAAATGAATCATTCGAGAATTGCAATGCGCGCCATCGCGCTGGCCGGAAGTCTGACGTTGCTCGCGGGATCGTCCGCGTTTGCGCAGGGCCGGAACGACGAGCGTTCACGGAATCAGGATCAGAATCAGGGTTACGCGAACAAGACCGTCGATGGAACTGTCGCGTCGGTCTCGCGGGATCGCGACGGCGACCGCGTCCGGTTGACGAACGGCATGGATGTGTTCGTTCCAAGCTCGGTCACGGCCGTGAATCAGGGCCGCCGCTACGGCGCGGCAACGCTGCAGCCCGGCGACGTCGTCCGCCTGAACGTCTACAGCCGTCAGGGCGACGGTCGTGACGCCCAGGTCCGCTCGATGGAAATCTTGTCGACGAACTCGATCTACAACAACGAACGCCGCCTGAACGGCACGGTGATGTCGGTCAATCGCCACAATCACACGCTGCAGATGCGCACCGACAACGGCCAGACGATGAACATCAATTTCGCCGGCTACAACGGCCGCAACAACACGTCCGCAATGACGTTCCGCAAAGGTGATCGCATCAGCATCACCGGCCGGACCGATCGCGGAATCGTGATCGCCGAGGACATCCGGCTGACCAACAACAGCCGCTGACCTCGTCATCCTGCTTTGTCACCCTTTCCCCGTGAAATACTCTACTGACGAAGAGGAGGGGGGACATGGATCGACGGCTCAACGCGGCGTTCTGGGCCCTTCGGATCGGTCTCGGGGCCGGTCCGTTTCTGGCCGGACTGGATAAGTTCTTCAATTTTCTAACGGACTGGTCGATGTACCTCAGCCCGCTGGTGACGCGTGTCGTTCCGATCAGCGGTACGGCGTTCATGCGCATCGTGGGCGTCGTCGAGATGATCGTCGGGCTGGCCGTCCTCGCCGGATTCACCCGCCTCGGCGGCTACGTCCTGATGGTGTGGCTGATCGCCATCGCGATCAATCTCGTCACCACCGGCGCGTACTATGATCTCGCTGTCCGCGACGTCGAAATCGCGATCGGTGCTTTTGCTCTGGCGCGCCTCTCGGAGGCGCGCACCGCCACATCTTGAATAAGGAGAAAGAAAATGAAGAAAACCGCTTTGATCATCCTGGTTGCCGCCCTGGCCCTTCCGCTTTCCGCCGAGACCTGGAAAAGCGTCTCACTGATGGACGCCAATTGCGCTGCGAAGACGGAGAAGATGGCCAATCCCGACGCCCATGCGCGTTCATGCGCGCTGCAGTGCGCGAAGAGTGGCTACGGCGCCGTCGTCGACGGAAAGTTCGTGAAGTTCGACGCGAAGGGGAACGATCTCGCCAAGGCAGCGCTGAAGAAGAGCGACAAGAAGGATCACCTTCGCGCGACCGTCAACGGCGAGATGAAGGATGGAGTCATTCAGGTTTCGTCGCTGACGCTGGAGTGAGGCGGTACGCCGCGCTGCCCACTATGTCATCCCGA
>DASVHS010000207.1:0-3046 GCA_036382495.1 Thermoanaerobaculia bacterium
TCGAACTTCGAACTTCATCTTCTTCACCACCCCACGCGAGCGTTTTCGCCCCTCGCACGTTTCATCCGCTGCAGCTCTTCCTGCTCCTGCTGCTGCACCGACCGCAACAAAGCCTCGGCGTCGCCTTGCTGTTGGTCTTCCTTCCCCCCGGCGGACGGGGCCTTCTGATTCTGCTGCTGGTTCGACGGTGAGGGTTGCTGCTGGCCCTGACGTCCGGCGGCGGATCGGCGCTGCGACTGCAGCTGCTGCTGCGCGATCTCGAGATTGCGCTTGGCGCCGGGATCGTTCGGCCGGATCTTCAGCGTTTCGACGTAATCGCGGATCGCGTATTCGTACGCCTTCGATTGGAGCGCGCTGTTGCCGCGATTGAAGAGACCGTCGGCGCGCAGCGACGCGTCCTTGATCGCCCGTCCCAGCGTCGCCGAGCCCTCGGTCATCTTCCCCGCCGCGATCTGCGCGGTGCCGAGGTTGAAGGCGGTCTTCGGGGATGGCCAGAGACGATCGGAGTCGGCAAACGACTTCGCCGACTCGGCGTAACGCTTCGTCGAGTACTGCGTCGCGCCGCGCCGCGCCGACGCATGCGAATTCGTCTCGCGCCAGGCGCTTTGCCACAATGCAGCGGGTGACATCGTGAGAAGCAGCAACACCATCGTCTTCATTCGGCGCCTCGATTCGCGAGCGAGCCGCAAAAGACGGCAACGAATGCGAGCGCGAGCGGCCACTGATAGCGGTCGATCGGCACACGAACAGGGCGGCTGTGCTCTCCGCCCGTCCCCCGCTGCGAAAGCACCGGTGCGAGCGCTCCGGCCGCAAACGGGCTCTCGAGAAACTGACCACCCGTCGTACGAGCGACCCGCTGCAACACCTCGGGTTGTTCGTGCGTCGTGACGATGTCGTTGTACTCGTCGCGAAGAACACCGTTGCCTGCCGGAATCGTTGCACCTTCGGGAGTGCCGACGCCAATCGTCGACACCTGGATGCCCCGCGTCCTGGCGCGATGCAACGCCTCGGTGAGTCCGAGGTGGCTGCCTTGCTCTTCGCCGTCGGAGATGAGGATGACGTCGGCTTTCTGACTCGACTCCGCCTGCAGCAACTTGAGCGACGCGTCGATCGCCGCGCCGATGTCGGAGCCCGGCTCGCCGACTTCACCCGGCTGCAGCGTGTCGATGAGCGCGAGAACCGCCTCATCGTCATTCGTCAGCGGTGCGATCACTTCCGCCGAACGTTCGAACGCGACCACGGCCGAACGGCCTTCGGTCTGTTCGACCAGTTTCTTCGCAATCGCCTTCGCCGCCGACAACCTCGACGCTCCGACATCCTCCGCGGCCATGCTGTTCGAGACGTCGATGACGATGACGCGATTCGTCTCGCGGTCGATGACCGGCATCGTCGTGAATCCCGACTCCGGTCCTGCGAGCGCGACGGCGATGGCGATCCACGCTGCGGTGAGCAGGAACGGGCGCACGACTCGGGCGGGATTCGCGACGCCGCGCAGACGCTCGGAGACGAAGCGTCGCGCGATCCGGATCCGCGATCGCTCGCGCGCGACGAGAAACGCGAACACGAGCGGAGCGGCGGCGGCGAGCCACAACCAGAGCGGCGCACGGAACGTCATGCGGTCACCTTCTGCCAGAACGTTTCCGCACCGGACAGCGAAAGCAACAGCAACGCCAGTCCGCCGGCGAGCGGCCACACATACAACTCCTCGACGATCTCGGTCTTCGGCGCGGTGAGCCGCGACTTCTCGAGGCGATCGATGCGATTCAACACCTCGCTCATCGCGCGCGCGTCGGTGGCGCGGAAGTATTCGCCGCCGGTCGTCGATGCGATCTCGCGCAGCGACTTCTCGTCGATCTCGCCGCGGATGTGCTCGTAGACCGTCTCGATCTCGCCGGTGAACGGATTCTGCCGCTTGATCGGGAGCGCCACAGGGCCCTCGCTACCGACGCCGATCGCATAGATCTTCACTCCGTATTTCGCGGCCAGTGTCGCGGCGACCTGCGGATCGATCGAGCCGGCGTTGTTCACGCCGTCGGTGACGAGGATGATCACGCGGCTGCGGCTCGATGAGTTGCGCAGGCGGTTCACGCATGTGGCAATCGCATGACCGATCGCCGTCCCGTTTCCGTTCTCTCCCACCTCGGCTCGATTGAGAATGGAGCGGGCCACCTCGCGATCGAACGTCACCGGCACACGCGTGACGGCGCGAACGCCGAACGTGACGATGCCGATGCGGTCGTCGGTGCGCCGCGAAATGAAGTCGCCGATCAGCTCCTTCGCGACAGCGAACCGATTTCGCGGCCGGAAGTCTTCCGCGGCCATGCTGCCGGATGCATCGAGCGCGACGACGATGTCGATGCCGTAACGGTCGCTCGCGGCGGCACGGATGACGCGCTGCGGGCGCGCCAGGGCAACCGTCACAAGAATCATCGCCACGACTTCGAGCACAAACGGGATCAGCGCCGTCGCGGAACGAAACGACGGGCGTGGTCCGGCCAGCGCGATCGACGAGAAGCGGAACGACGCGAACCTCGCGCGGCGATCGCGGATGACGAGCGCGATGCGCGCGATGATTGCGAGCACGAGCAACAACGCGAACGGCGTCGCGAAGCGTGTCATGCCGCGACCTTTTCTTCCACGTGCGGCACAGGAATGAGGTCGAGGGCACGCTCCGCGATCGAGTCGAAGTCGGCTGCCGGCGCACCCCATGGTGAAAATTTCTCGAGGTCACCCTGACGAAGGATCTGCGCGATGACGGCGACGTGCTGCGCGTCGACGCGCGGCAAAATCTGCGACGTCGTCAGATCGATGCCGAGGTGCGGCGAGAGCGACGCGAGATAGGTGCGGGTCGCGTCGGCGAGCAATGCCCAACGATGTTCAGAAGACGGATTCACGCGCAACGCCGCGACCGTCAAACGGAACCGCTCGGAGGGCTCGAGCTCCGGCTCCTGCGCTCCGCGCTCTGCGCTCTGCGCTCTCGACAACCAGATCACGACGATCCATGTCAGACCGGCAGCCGCCGCAGCGATCGCAATGGCGACAAACG
>DASVHS010000208.1:0-3650 GCA_036382495.1 Thermoanaerobaculia bacterium
CACAACCACGGGCACTTTTCCCACGTGACCGAGGATCATCTTGCCCGAGTGTCCGAGGACCGTGGACGCTTTCGCGCCGGGGATCTCGGCGTACGGAATCTCGGTCTCCACGTCGATGGCCTTCACCACGTTGCCGAGGCCGGATCCGAGGACCACGCCGACCACGGGTTGAAGTTTTGAGCGTTTGCGTACGGCTGCGACGGCTTTGTCGATCGCTTCGAGCATCGAGCGAAGATACCAAACCTTCAACCTTCAACGTTCATCCTTCATAATGCGCGACGGTTCAATCTCAGCAGAGACGGGAGTTTGTCTATGGAGCGTTTCTCCGCGTTGATCGGATTCGTCCTGATTCTTGCGATCGCCTTTGCGCTGTCGAACAACAAGCGTGCGATCCGCTGGCGGACCGTGATGTGGGGATTGATCCTGCAGATTGTGACGGCGATTCTCGTTTTGAAAGGTGAGTTGATCTCGCGCGCGATTCCGCACCCGGGAACGCAGGCGGCCGCTTCGGCCGTCTTCATCGCGGTCGCAATCGCGGTCTATTTCGTCGCGAAGCGTCTGCCGGACAATGCGCGCCGGATCCTTTGGTACACCTTCGGTGTGTTCGCAGCGGTGCTCCTTGTCTCGTACAACCTTCTCAAGTATCTCTTCGAGAATATGAGGGACGTTGTCACGAAGTTCATCGACTACACGCACGAAGGCACGAAACTGGTCTTCGGACCGGTTCTCGGCGATCCAGCCAATAAAGTGGTCGGGATCGTCTTTGCGCTGCAGGTATTGCCGACGATCATCTTTATCGCGTCAATCTTCGCAGTCCTCTACTACATCGGCGTGATGCAAATGGTCGTTCGCTTCTTCGCCCGGATCATGTCGAGATTTCTGGGAACGTCCGGAGCGGAGTCGACATCGGTCGCCGCCTCGATCTTCATGGGTCAAACAGAAGCGCCGCTTACGATCCGCCCGTTCCTGGACCAACTCACGCTCTCGGAGTTGATGACGATCATGACCGCCGGAATGGCGCACGTGTCCGGCGGAATCATGGCCGCATACGTGATGATCGCGAAGGTCGATGTTCTCCATCTTCTGACCGCGGTGATCATGACGGCGCCCGGCGCGATCATGATGTCCAAAATCATCGTTCCCGAAGTCGATCAACCGAAGACAGGCGGAGATGTGGACATCGTTGTTCCCCAACAGGATGTCAATGTGATCGACGCCGCGGGGCGCGGTGCGATCGAGGGTTTGCATCTGTCACTCAACGTCGCAGGCATGTTGATCGCGTTCGTTGCATTGGTTGCGCTCATCAACGGCATGTTCGGTGTCGTTCACGGGTACGTTGCCTGGTTCCCCGCCAGTCTGGACCTCGTTCTTGGATTCGTCTTCCGTCCGATCGCATGGGCGATGGGTGTGTCATGGAAGGACAGCTTCACGGTCGGCAATCTGCTGGGGACGCGGATGGTGTTGAATGAATTCATCGCGTTCTTGAAGTTAGGCGAGCCGGGTGTCGGATCGAGTCTCGACCCGCGCAGCTTCATCATCACGACGTACGCGTTGTGCGGCTTCGCCAATTTCTCGTCGATCGCGATTCAGATCGGCGGCATCGGATCGCTCGCGCCGTCCCGGCGCGGCGACCTGGCAAGGCTGGGATTGCGGGCGATGCTGGCTGGAACCCTCGCGAATTTTCTGACGGCGACGATTGCTGGGATCTTGTTGTAACGCGGGGTGGAGACGCGCTGCGCGTTACCGGTTGCCGGTTGCCGAGCGATCCCTCCTCGAGCCTCGGAATTTCGAAGTTCGAAGTTCGAATGACGAATTAAGAAGTGGCCTGAATTCAAAATTCTTCATTCGAACTTCGAACTTCGCAATTCCGAGGCCGATAAGACGGCAAACCCGCCACCCGGCAACCTATCCCCGCACCACGTCCATCACCGTGCGAAAGTCCGCAGGCATCGGAGCCTCAAACACCAGGACACGCCCATCAGCAGGATGGGGAAAGCGCAGCTTCGACGCATGCAGCGCCTGTCGATGGATCGACGCGACCGCGCGCTGGATCTTCTTGTCCGGAATTCCGCGCCATTGCGGGCCGGAGTAGACCGGATCGCCGACGATTGGGTGGCCGAGGTGTTTGAGGTGCACGCGGATCTGGTGGGTGCGGCCGGTGTGAAGCACGCAGCGAAGGAGCGACACGTAGCGCAATTGTTCGATGACTTCGTAGTCGGTGATCGCGGCCCGGCCACCTTTCACGATAGACATTCGTTTTCGATCGCGCGGATCGCGGCCGATCGGCGCGTTGATCGTGCCGCGGCCCTTTTCCGGAGTGCCGTACACGAGCGCGAGATACTCCTTGCGCACCCGATCGGTTCCCCACGCCTCGGTCAGCGCACGATGGGCGCGATCGTTCTTCGCGATCACCATCACGCCGCTCGTGTCCTTGTCGAGACGATGGACGATGCCGGGACGCAGCTCGCCGCCGACGCCGCTCAGGTCCTTCACGTGAAAGAGGAGCGCGTTGACGAGCGTCTGGTCCGCGTGACCCGCCGCGGGATGGACGACGAGCCCGGCCGGTTTGTCGATGACGACGAGGTCCTCGTCTTCGTAGAGGACGGTCAGCGGAAGATCCTGCGAGACGACGTCGCTGGGAACGGCAGCCGGGAACGTGACGGTGATCGACTGCCCGGCGGCGACGCGATGTGACGTTTTCGCGGCCTGCTTCGTATCTACTGAGACATGCCCCTGCTCGATCAGTCTGGCAAGCGAACTTCGACTGTGATCAGGGAAGAGCTCGGTCAGCACGCGATCGAGTCGAGCGCTGTCGATCTCCGGCGGCACGACGACCACGCGCGGCTCAGTCACGATTTCAGTATACGAGGGGCGTCCGTCGCGCTACATTTGCGGATGACGCACTCCAGTTTTCGTGATGCAGTTCACGAAAGGTTTTTTTCTGGTTCAACGCACTCTTTCAATTTAGAATGCGTCAACGATTTTGCGGGTTACGCAGTCAGTTACTCAATAACCATGGAGTAAAGGGGAGACTAATGTTCAAATTGAAGCAAGTGAGCGTGGCGGCGGCGATTGTGCTGGTTTCCGCGAGCGCCATGGCGAGCAACTTCCGCGCGGCCGATCAGGTGTACGTCCCGGTCGCCGGCCACACTGCAGTCAGTGCCAACTCGACGTTCATCTCCGATATCTGGATCTCGAACCTGAGCACGACCGATGTCGTCAGCGTCTCGGTCATCTACATTCCGTCGGCCGCGGTTCCGACGCCGCAGTACACCGACAACGTCATCACGCTTCAGCCCTCCGAGCGCAAGGAAATGGTCGACTTCTTTCCCAGCGTCCTCGGCTTACAGACAGCGTTCGGCTCGCTGATCTTCAACGCCTGCAAACAGGGCGCTGACTGCGTCACCACGCAAGACTCGAACGGCGTCAGCGTGAACTACCGCAACATCGTCGTCGAAAGTCGCATTTACTCGATCCCTGCCGGACAGAGCAATCCAACCGGTCAGGCAACGCAGGGTCAGGACGTGGCGGGCATTCCCTGGTACAACTTCGTGAGCTCACGCCAGGCCTCGACCGGTCTGTCGGAGGTGTTCATCACCGGAATCCGCAACACCGGCTCGAGCGGTGCGATCGGCACGTTCCGCGGCAAC
>DASVHS010000209.1:0-7311 GCA_036382495.1 Thermoanaerobaculia bacterium
CGGCACGGTGACTCAGAGCGACGTGTACCGCGCCGTCGTCCGCAACCAGGCCAAGCTCGCGTACAACAGCGTTGCGGACTGGCTTGACGGAAAAGGGCCGATGCCGCCGCGGATCAAAGAGGTCAAAGGTCTCGAGGAGACGCTGCGGCTGCAGGACAAGGTCGCGGACAAGATGCGCGAGTGCCGTCACGAGCACGGCGCGCTCGATCTGGAGACGATCGAAGCGAAAGCGATTTTCGCGGACGGTAAAGTCGTCGAACTGCGGCAGGACGTGCGTAACAACGCGCGGATGCTCATCGAAGACTTCATGATCGCCGCGAACGGCGTGACAGCGCGCTACCTGGAGAGCCATAAGTTCTCCAGCATTCGCCGCGTGGTGCGTTCCCCCGAGCGCTGGGACCGCATCGAGAAAATCGCCTCCGACCTCGGCGACAAACTGCCGCCGGACCCTGACGCCAGCGCGTTGGAAGAATTCCTTCTGCGCCGCAAGAAGATCGATCCGCTGCGATTCCCCGACCTGTCGCTCGACGTCGTCAAAGCGATGGGAGCCGGCGAATACGTGCTGGAGAAGCCGGGCGAGGTTTCGATCGGACACTTCGGCCTGGCGGTGAAGGACTACGCGCACTCGACTGCGCCGAATCGCCGTTATCCCGATCTCATCACGCATCGGCTGCTGAAGGCGGCGATGTCGAACACGAAGACGCCGTACGCCGACGACGAGCTCAACGCGCTCGCCGTACATTGCACGGCGCAGGAAGACGCGGCGAACAAGGTCGAGCGTCAGGTGCGCAAGTCCGCGGCGGCGTCGCTGCTCGAGTCGCACATCGGCGAACGGTTTGACGCGATCTGCACCGGCGCGTCATCGAAGGGAACGTATGTGCGCATCTTCAATCCGCCGATCGAGGGCAAAGTCGTGCACGGGTGGGAGGGTCTCGATATCGGCGAGCGCACGAACGTGAAGCTCGTCGGCGTGAATGTCGAGAAGGGATTCATCGACTTCGTGCGCAGCGGGAAGTGACCGTACGGAAAAAGGACGGAATGATGAAGCGATATGACGCGATCGTAATCGGGGCCCGCTGCGCCGGTTCGCCGGCGGCGATGTTGCTTGCACGCAAGGGCCACCGGGTTCTCATGGTCGACAAGGCGACGTTTCCGAGCGACATGCTGTCGACGCACGTGGTCCAGCCGCTGGGCTGCGCCGCTCTCGCGCGATGGGGCCTGCTCGACCGCGTCGTCGCGAGCGGATGCCCGCCGATCCACACGTTCGCCTTCGACTTCGGGCCCGTCAAACTATCAGGTGCACCCGGAACCAGGGACGCACCAAACGCCTACTGTCCTCGGCGGACGGTCCTCGACAAGATCCTGGTCGACGGCGCGGCCGAGGCGGGAGTCGAAATCCGCGAGGAGTTTTCCGTCGACGAGATCGTGATCGAGGATGGTCGCGTCACCGGCATCAAGGGGCGTTCGAAGGGCGGCGAGGCCGTGACGGAACATGCGACGGTCGTGATCGGCGCCGATGGCCGTCACTCGCTTGTGGCCAGGGCGGTCGAAGCGGAGCAGTACAACGAGAGAGCGCCGATTCAGGCCGGCTATTACACGTACTTCAGCGGCCTTCCCGTCGATGGACGCTTCGAGATCTTTGTCCGGCCGAACCGCGGGTTCGCAGCCGCGCCGACGAACGACGGCCTGACGATGGTCGTCGTGGGATGGCCCATCGCCGAGCATGAGCAGAACAAGAAGGACTACGAGGCCAGTTTCATGAAGACGCTCGAGGCGGTGCCTGCGTTCGCCGACCGGTTGAAGAACGCCAAACGCGAAGATCGACTGTTCGGCGCCGCGACGCCGAATTACTTCCGCAAGCCCTACGGACCGGGGTGGGCCCTCGTCGGTGATGCGGGCTATCAGAAGGATCCCATCACCGCGCAAGGCATCATGGACGCGTTCCTCCAGGCAGAGCGATGTACGGACGCACTTCACCAGAGCCTTTCCGGCGCGGCTTCGTTCGATGACGCGATGGCCGGCTACCAGCGCTCCCGCGACGAGCACGTGCTGCCGATGTTCGAGTTCACCTGCCAGCTGGCTGCGATGGCGCCACCCCCGCCCGAAGCGCAGCAGCTGTTCGGCGCGATGCAAGGCAACCAGAAGGCCATGGACGGTTTCGCGCAGATGAACGCCGGCACCATCTCGCCGGTTCAATTCTTCGCGCCGGAAAACGTTGGCGCGATCATGTCCGCGTCGAATCCTGGACGCTGATCGACGTCACTGCTCGGACCTCGATCCGTGGTACGTTGCCGTCCCTGGCCGTCCGCTGACTGACGAATCTGTTCGTCGCCCCGCGTACCGGCACATGTAGCGGCGCTGGTGCCGCGCCTTTCCAATCGATAAGAGGTTCCAATGCGGCGACCACTCGTACTCCTCGTGTGTCTTCTCTCCTTTGTCTTCGCTGGATGCAAGGCGAAGAATCTGCTCTCTCACGTCGTCACTTCTCATGACATCGGCTCGCGCGGACTCACCGATGTCCTGAAGACGGCGACCGAGGCGAAGTATCACGCGCCGGATGACGGTCATCTGACCGGCACGCAGATCGAGAACTTCATCAAGATCCGCGAGCGCGCCAAAGTCATCGAGAACGTCGCGCATCGGGAGATCGAAGAGCGCGCCAAGAAACCGGATCAGCCGACTTCCCTGACCGACATCATCCAGGCCGGAAGGATCGTCGGACTTCTGTCGACGGCCGACATTCGCGCTTCGCAGGAGCTCGGCTTCAACTCGGCCGAATACGAATGGGTCAAACAGCAGGTGATCGACGCCAGCATGGCCGCAGTGGCCGATCAGGGGCTCGTCGCCGGCCGGAAGATCGCGGCCGACGAACGTGCCGATCTCAAGAAGCATTACGACGACGCTCCCGACGAGGAGTCGAAGAAAATCTACGCCGGACTGATCGCCGACTCGGAGAAAAACTCGAAGGAAGCGGAAACCGCCGGCGACCCGCAGACTCCGGCCGTCATGTACAACAAAGTGCTGTTGGCGAAGTACGAAGACGCAGGGCGGCCGCTCATGGAATTGATGCTGAGCGGCACCGGCCACGAGAACGAGATTCAGAAGGGCATCACCGACATGAAGAAGGCGATGGAGGGCGCGCCGGCGGCGAAGTAAGCGTCGTTCTCCGACTCGTCACAGCAGGCCGACGATCGCCCGAACATAATCCTGGCGAGGTCACATTCATGCGAAGGCTGGCATTTGTGGTTGTCCTGCTCAACCCTCTGGCCGCCGCGGCGTTCGCACAATCGAACCAACTCTCGATTTTCTACAATCAGTCCGCGGGCTCGGTTCACACGGACCGCGGCTCGGCGCTGGGTTCATTCATTCGTGGGCGCCGCGCTTCTCAACCGGGATCGCCGTGGCAGCGGAAGATCCCGTCGTCGGAATCTGCGTTGGTGGCATATTGACCCAGGAGAGATGCACGGATATCAAGCTGCGTACGTACCCCGTCGACCTGACCGGCCGCTTCCACTTTCTTAATGACACTCGATGGAAGCCCTACATCGGCCTCGGCGCGCGATACGCAGGTGCACCGCATCTCACACGCGAACAAATGCTGGTGGTCGGTCACTCCTACTCGGATCGTGTCAGTGCCGAATTGGTTGGCGGGCTCGAGTTTCTGTTCAAACCATCGTTCGGAATCACCGCCGAGCTGAAGGGACTCCTCCGCAACTCAGAGGACTACGATTCCGGCTTCAAGGTCTCGGCCGGACTGAATTGGCATTTCTGACCGCGACAGCAGGCCGCTACGACTGCTCGCCGATCGAGACGACCTCGTTCTTCGGCCCGGCCGTAACGACTCGCGCCTTGTGAGCGAGAGTCTGCCCGTCGTGAAGGAATCCGTGCGAGATGACGGTGATGACGTCACCGGCGTGCGTCGCATTCTGAATGAGAGACCGCACGAACCGACGCATCACGGGATCAGCTTCCGGTCGATGAAGATGTTGTCGATGAGCCTCGTCCTGCCGATTCGCAGCGCGCCGGCGATGAGCAGGTCGCGGCGAAAGTCCGCCGGACGCTGGAACGTGGCCGGGTCGACGAGCGCGAGATAGTCGACGGCCACGCCGCTCGTCTCCGCGGCCATTCTCTGCATGAGCCTCTCGACTTCGTCCACATCCTCGACGCCATGCTTCACCGCTTCCTCGCCCGCACGCAACGCGCGATGAAGCACCGGCGCGAGCTCGCGCTCGTCCGCGGACAGGTAGCTGTTGCGCGACGACATGGCCACGCTGTCGTGCTCGCGGATCGTCGCGCCAAACACCAGCTGCACCGGAACGTTGAGATCACGCACCATCCGGTCGATGACCGCACACTGCTGCGCGTCCTTCCGTCCGAACACGGCGATGTCCGGCTGCACGATGTTGAACAGCATCAGCACGACGACGGCAACGCCGTCGAAGTGGCCGGGCCTCCGCTCCCCTTCCAGCGGCTTCGCAATCGCGCCGACGGAAACCGTCGTCGTCGCACCAGGCGGGTACATCACTTCGGCTTCGGGCATGAACAGCACATCGACGTTCTCTTTCCCGAGAAGGGTTCGATCGCCGTCCTCGTCACGCGGATAGCGCGCGAAGTCCTCGCCCGGTCCGAACTGTTTCGGGTTGACGAAGATCGAGACGACGATGAAGTCCGCGCCACTCTTTCGCGCCACCTTGATCAGCGACAGGTGACCTTCATGGAGGAAGCCCATCGTGGGGACGAGGCCGATCTTCGCGCCGGCTTTGCGCGCAGCCGAGACAGCATCGCGGACTTCCTCGATGGTGCGGGCGACGATCATTTCATCGGAACGACCACGCCGCCGCTCCCGTACAGCCGCTCCAGCTCTTCGCGCGTCGCCGAATGAAACGACTCCGTCTTCTCGTCGGGGAACTTTCCTTCGCGCACATCGGTGAGGAAGTTCGTCAGCGCCGTCTTCATCTCATCGGCCAGATGCGCGTACTTGCGCACGAACTTCGGCGTATGTCCGTCGTAGAGGCCGAGGACGTCGTGGAAGACGAGGACCTGACCGTCGCAGTGAGGGCCGGCGCCGATGCCGATGGTCGGAATCGAGATGCGTTCGGTGATGAACGCCGCCAGCTCCGTCGGAACGCATTCGAGCACGAGCGAGAAACATCCGGCCTGCTCGAGCGCGCGCGCTTCTTCGATCAACCGCCGCGCCTCGTCGACGCCCTTGCCCTGGACCTTGAACCCGCCCATCGCATTCACCGACTGCGGCGTCAGGCCGATATGACCCATGACCGGGATCTCGGCGTCGCAGATCGCTTCGACGACTTTGATCCGGCTGGCTTTCCCGCCTTCGATCTTCACGGCGTTCGCGCCGGCCTGGATGAAGCGTCCGGCGTTGCGAACCGACTCTTCGACATTCACGTGGTACGAGAGATACGGCATGTCGCCGACGACGAGCGCATGCGACGTGCCGCGCACGACGGCGCGGGTGTGGTGGACCATGTCGTCGACCGTTACGCTCAACGTGTCGGGATAGCCGAGGACGACCATGCCGAGGGAGTCGCCGATGAGGAGGATGTCGGCGCCGGCGGCGTCGGCGACTTTCGCGCTCGGGTAGTCGTACGCGGTCAGCATTCCGATCCGCTGCGACGCCTTCATGGCCCGGATCTGCGGGACGGTCACTCGCTTCGTTGTCTCGGTCATTTTTCTCCTCCGTGGACCGGAGGAGAGCGCGGATCGCAGATCGCAGATCGCAGGAGAACGACCTGCGATCTGCGATCCGCGATCTGCGATCCGTCCCGGTCCGTCTTACTCAGGATCCAAGCGGCACGTAGTACTGCGTTCCCTTTTGAGCGTTTCGAATCTGCTCGACGAGCTGATCGAAATGCTCGGGCGTGTTCACGAAGTCGATGTCGTTCGTATTCACCACAAGCAACGGCGTCTCGTCGTACCGGTAGAAGTAGTGTGAGTACGCCTCGCTGAGCTCTTGCAAATACGATGACGAGATCGATTTCTCGTAAGCGCGTCCACGCTTCTTGATGCGCCGGAGTAGTGTATCAAGTCCGGCCTGGAGATAGATGACCAGCTCCGGCTTCGGCACCGTCTCGACGAGTAAGTCATAGAGGCGGTTGTAGATGAGCAGCTCGGAGTCGTCGAGCGTCAGGTACGCGAAGATCTTGTCCTTCGGGAACGTGTAGTCGGCGATGACCAGCTCAGTGAACAGGTCGCGCTGGGCGACGTTGCGCTGCTGGTCGTACCGCGACAGAAGAAAGAAGAGCTGCGTGCGGAACGCCGCGCCGCGCCGGTCCTTGTAGAAATCGTCGAGGAACGGGTTCTCGGCGTCCTCGAGGATCTTCGTCCCCTTGAACCGCTTCGCCAGCATCGTGACGAGAGAGGTCTTGCCGACACCGATCGGACCTTCGACCGCGATATGACGATACGGCAGTGCTGCCTCGGACATGCGCGCGTGAAGGATAAAGGAATTCAGTGGTAAAACCGCGATCCCTATGCTCCAAATCGAAGACTACAAACTGAAAAACGGCCTCCGCGTCGTCCTCAACGAAGACCACTCCGCCCCGCTCGTCGCAGTCAACCTCTGGTATCACGTCGGCTCGAAGAACGAGCGGATCGGGCGCACCGGCTTCGCCCACCTGTTCGAGCACATGCTGTTCTCCGGCTCCGAGCACGTCGGCAACAACGAGCACTTCCGGTATGTGCAGTCGATCGGCGGGGTGCTCAACGGAACGACATTCTTTGATCGCACGAATTACTTTGAAACATTACCGTCTAACTATTTAGCGCTCGGTTTATGGCTGGAGTCGGATCGCATGGGGTTCTTCCTCCCCGCGCTGACGCAGGAGAAGCTCGACATCCAGCGCGAAGTGGTGAAAGAAGAGCGGCGGCAGCGCTACGACAACGTCCCGTACGGAACCGCGTTCGAGCGACTGCTGCACCTCGCCTACGAACCCGACTACTCGTACCACTGGCCGACGATCGGATCGATGGAGGACCTCGCCGCCGCGTCGCTCGACGACATCCGCGAGTTCTTCGCCACCTGGTATCGCCCCGACAACGCGACGTTGACGCTCGTCGGCGACTTCATACCGGCCGAGGCGAAGAAGTTGATCGAGAAGTATTTCGGGGATATCGAACCGGGCCGCAACTTCCCGCGCTTTAACCTGCAGCGAAAAGCGATGACATCGGAACGGCGCGAGACGTTTCCGTCGATCGTGCAACTGCCGCGCATCTATCAGCTTTATCACCTGCCGAAGATGGGCGAGCGCGACTGGGTTGCCGCAGATATGCTCACCACGATCCTGGCGACGG
>DASVHS010000210.1:0-1592 GCA_036382495.1 Thermoanaerobaculia bacterium
ACGAGCCGCAGCGGCTAGCGCACTGATTCGATCGCGGCGCGAATTTTCTTCAGGTCGTCGATGAACGACGCCGTCTCCACGCGGCGCGCGTCCTCCGTGCGCGCGTCATGTGGCCGGTGAGAATGCAACAGACGATCCCACCCACGTGAACTGCTTGTTGAAGTCGACGCCGAGCATTTTGCCGCGCGAGAGGCGCACGAGGTTCTGAGCGAGGATCGGTTTCGCTTCGTCGTCGGGCCGAAGAAACATCATACGGATCTCGATCTTCACACCGCCACCGTCCGCTGCCTGCAACGCCGGTTCGTACTCGATCTTTTCCTGCACACACCAGGCGTGGCGTTGGGAGGCCGGGATGGCAGCGAGATCGGCCGCGGTCGGCTCGATGTTCACGCCTCCTCCGGCGAACGAAAAAAGGGGCTTCAGAACGTACCGTGTCGAGAAGTCGTCCGGAACGTGGTCGAGCTCGGAGGCAAACGTTGCCCGTGGAACCGACCAATGATCGAGAAACGGCAGTGAATACTTCGACCAGACCCAGTACCAGTTCGGGTGCGGCGCCCACTCGACGTCCAGCTCCTCGCGAAAATCGAACGGCAGATCGATGTTCTTGCTGATCAACTCGTCGAAAACCACACGGTTGTAAATGCGACGAACGCGCGTGTTGCCGTGGAAGAGCTGCCTGCCTCGCTTCCTGAGGGAGCGCGGGTCAACGGCATCGACACCGGTGAGCAGTTTTGTCGCGGCGAAGTCGGTATACGTCTTCTGCCTTGGTGGATCAATATCCATCAGAATCACTTCGGCCGGATCGTGCCTGCCGATGATCGTGCGGAGGGCGAGGTCGATGAATGAATTCCGGTCAAGGCCGGAGAACCAGCACGACCATTCTCGATCGAGGCCGTACATCGCGCTCATTGCTTCGCGCCAGACGTCACGCTGAACGACCTGCAGACACGTCAGCGATGGGAAACCCTGCAGTTCGATCAACTTCGGAACAAGGACGCCGTTCTCCCTGACGACGGCGAAGTCGACCTGCGTAAAACTTGGCAGGTCGTCCATGCCCGGCGTATGCCAGCGCTCAGGGATGGCATGCTTCATCGCGGCAAGACGCGACGGCTCAGCGAGCTGCGTCACGATCGCCTGCGCGGCGTCGACGATGCTGGCCCTGAAGTCGTCCGGCAGAAAGACCGGCGACTCCGCCAAGCGGAACTCGAACGTGCTGTCCAGCCGCCTTGACAGTTCCCGTACGTACCACTCGTAGCGTTCAGGCGTGATCTGGGCGTTGAAGACAGGGCGAAAGCGCGGATCCATGACTGTCTACGCCGAGTGGACTTCGCAGCGATCTGCCACGAGCTTCGTCAAGTGATAGCGGATCGGGCCGAGAAGCGTGTACTCCGAGGTCAGACGGCTCACGCGCTCGAACTGCCCGAAGAGATCACGCATCGTTACGACGCGCTCTCGGTACCACATTCCAGAGACCTCGCCGCGGGCGCGCTTCTCTTCGAGAACAGTCATGATGTGCTCACGGTCGACGATCTCGGGATGGTGATTGACGCCCAGAATGCGGGGCATTCCATCGGCTGTTCGTGCGAATTCCA
>DASVHS010000211.1:0-2439 GCA_036382495.1 Thermoanaerobaculia bacterium
TCTTCACGCGACGGCCTGTCTAGTCGGTCACTTGCGCTCGACCGTCGCCGCATCCCCGACGAACTTCTTCAATCCGCCGTTCGCAAGCCACGCAGCGGCTTTCGCATCGTGTCGAAGGTAGGCGTCGAGAAACGCGGTCGTCGACGCGCGGATCACATCGTGCGCGCGGCGATTCTCCGGCGTCTCGTCTTCCGACGGCGTCGAATGCGTTCCTCCGTCGATCGTCACGAGATATTCGTCGCCACCGCCGCGGATGCTCTCGAATGGCACGCGGCGATCTCTCGGCAGCGTGCCGTACATGAGGCTCATGTCGTTCGTTCCCGTGATGTGCAGCAGCGGAATCGAAATCGCCGCATACGCCTCCGGAGGAAAATCTTCCGACATCGAGAGAGGAATTCCGGCAGCGACGTGCGGATCCGCGTACGAGACATCGCCGACGTTCAGCCCCGCCAGTGCGAGTACGGCGTACGCGCCCATCGAGTGGCCGGCCACAGCCACGCGCGGCACCTTCAGATGTTTGATGACGAACCGCAGATCGAGCGGATAAAACACGCGCATAGCCGGATCATCGTCCGCGACCATGTTCGCGAGCGGGCCTTTTCGCTCGAGGTCGCGACCGGCACCGACATGCTCAGGATGCACGGACAGAAATCCGTGACTCGCCCAATGCGATCCGAGGTAACTGTAGCCGTCGCGGCCGTTGGCGGTGCCGTGAGAGAAGACGACCACGTACGGATTCGCGACACCGATCGGCACGTACATGCGTACCGGAATCGTTCGCGCGCGCGATGCGTCGTACCAGTCTTCTTCGACGATCGTGACGCGATACTTACCCGGCGATGCGTACGGGCTGCGCGGCAACGAATGTCGCGCGCAGCCCGCCAGCACGCAAAGAAAAAAGATCAGGTTCCGCAGATGGTTTCGATGAGCATCGCGCACACTTCGTACGGGTCCATGTTCGCTGCCGGACGGCGGTCTTCGAAGTAGCCCATCTTCGCGAGCACGGTCGCCATCGGAATTCGCACCGACGCGCCGCGATCGAACTGCCCGTGACGGAACGAATGAATTGGCGCCGTCTCGTGCAAGCCGGTGAGGCGTTCCTCGTTGTGCGCGCCGTAGACCCTGATGTGCTCGTCGTGGCGCTTCTCGAGTTTCTTCATCGCCAGCTCGATGACTTTCAGTCCGCCTTCGGCTCGCGTCTCTTTTGTCGAGACATTCGTGTGCGCGCCCGCGCCGTTCCAGTCGCCGCGCACCGGCTTCGGATAAAGCGTCGCGCTGACGCCGAAGTCCTCACCGATGCGATACAGCAGCCACCGCGCCAGCCACAGCTCGTCTGCGATGTCCGGCGCCGGAATCGCCCCCACCTGAAACTCCCACTGCCCCGGCATCACCTCGGCATTCGTGCCTACGATGTGCAACCCGGCGCGCATGCACGCCTCGGTGTGCGCTTCGACGACCTCACGGCCGAACACCTCATCCGCGCCGACGCCGCAGTAGTAGCCGCCCTGCGGCGCAGGAAATCCGCTGTCGGGCCAGCCGAGGGGTCGGGCGCCCTCGAAGAAGGTGTATTCCTGCTCGATGCCGAACCATGTGTCGTGGTCCTTGTACTTTTCCGCGATCTGCCGGCAACGCGCGCGCGTGTTGCTCGGATGCACGGTGCCGTCGGAGTTGAGGACCTCGCACATCACGAGAACGTCGCCCTCGCGATGCAGGGGATCGGGAGTCATCCTCACCGGCTTCAGCTGCAGGTCGCTCATGTGACCGGTCGCCTGTTGCGTACTCGATCCGTCAAAACCCCAGTCCGGGATGTCTTTGAGCGACTTCGCCCCGTCGATGATCTTGGTCTTCGAGCGCAACTTCGCAGTCGGCTTCTGTCCGTCGATCCAGATGTATTCGGCAGTGATCTTTGATGACAATGTTTGTTACCTCCTTTGGCCCGCTTGCAACTCCTGATCTACCACGACCTGATTCTTGCCAGCTGACTTTGCACGATACATAGCCGCATCCGCGCGTTTGAGCAATTCATTTTTTTCGATATCGATCGACGTCGTCGACGCCGTATCGGGGATGTGCTGCGCGATTCCGATGGAGGCAGAAATGATGCCTGACAGATGAAGGGCCGGCATGTGGTACGCCCACTCGCGGCCGAGGAATGTGTGATCGGCGATGGTTTCGCGGATTTCTTCGCAGACGGCCAGCCCATCGGCGATCGTCGTCTCGGGAAGAATCATCACGAATTCATCGCCGCCGTAGCGCGCGATCGTCGCGTCGCCGCGGGTCACGATCCGCTTGAGGATGAATCCGACCTCACGGAGCACCTGGCTGCCGGCGAGATGTCCGTGCGTGTCGTTGATCTCCTTGAACTGGTCGAGGTCCAGGAACATGACGACGAGCTCTTTGCCGGTCGTTCGAGCGTCGGCGAGTGTCTCGGTGAGCCGC
>DASVHS010000212.1:0-12345 GCA_036382495.1 Thermoanaerobaculia bacterium
GCGGGCCGATCTCATTCGACTTCGCTACATCCGTCAGACCGGCAACGAGTGGAGACGCGTTCCGAAAGGAAACGAGACGCCGGACGAGGTGCTGTGGTCCGAGGTGTGGGACGGCGATCGGACGGTGTTGTATGGGCATACTGCGGTTGACGAGCCGCGCGTCGACCGGAACGCGATCGGGCTCGATACCGGCTGCGTCTACGGTGGATCGCTCACCGCCGCGATTTTCGAGCGCGGCGAATGGCGGACTGAGCAAGTGCGTGCGCGACGGGCGTACGCGCGACCTTGATTGCACGGAAATCATTACTTAAGGGCTGTGGCACGGTTGAAGCACCATCTGACAATGTGTCTCCTGAGAAAGTCCTGGTGGTCGATGACGACGGAGCGATCCTGCGCCTCGTCGCAACCATCCTCAGGCGCGAGCGCTACCACGTGGACACAGCGAACGGGGGACAAGAAGCGCTCTCAAAAATTGAACTGACTCCGTACGACGTCATCGTGCTCGATCTGATGATGCCGGAAGTCAGCGGCCACGATGTCCTGAGAAGCCTCGAGGTTCGCTTCCCGAAGATCAAGTGCGTCGTCATCTTGTCTGCGGCTTCATCGTTCGACCTCGCCGAGTCGCTCAACGCGAACGTGTTCACATCATTGCGGAAGCCGTTTGACAACGCTGCATTGATCGCGTCGATTCGCCGATGCATCGACGCGAATCTCCCTCTTCCCATCCTGCCGGTTGCAGCAGCCGCGTAACTCGAACCCCTTTACGTCGAATTTACCGCGCGCACAAACCGTGTGAACGCCGCATTCCTACACTGCCGTCGGTGCAAGGAGGCAGTTTGATGCGCTGTTCGTTTCGATGGGTCGCGACGTTCGCGGTGGCGCTTCTGGCCGTTCCACTGTGCGCGCAAGTCACGCCGGCCGCCGGTTACACGCCGCCCGATGACACACCGTCTTTCAAAATCGGTGCGACGATCTTCGGCGACTACACCTTCATTGATTCACCGACCTCGAAGGACTCCGACAGCAACACGATCCATCCGAGCTCGTTCAACGTCAGCCGGGCATACGTCAACGTCACCGGCAATCTGAATCACTGGATCGGATTCCGGATCACGCCCGACGTCAGCCGCGAAACGGGTGCCGGCAGTTCGCTCGCGGGCAGTCAGAACTTCCGGCTGAAGTACGCATTCGCGCAGTTCAGTCTCGATGACTGGACGACGAAAGGATCGTGGGTCCGGTTCGGCGTCCAGCAGACGCCGCTCGTCGACTACGAAGAAGGCGTCTACCGTTATCGTTTCCAGGGAACGACATTCGTGGAGCGAGAGGGCTACCTCACGTCTTCCGACGCCGGGCTCTCCGGTCACTACAGCCTTCCCTCCAACTACGGCGACATTCATCTCGGCTATTACAACGGTGACGGTTACAGCAAGGCCGAGGCGAACAATGAGAAGGCGCTGCAGTTCAGGGCGTCGGTGCGGCCGATGCCGATGGGCGGCTTCTGGAGAGGTCTGCGTCTCACGGCGTTCGTCGATGACGATCACGCCGTCGCGAATGCAAAACGCCGGCGTCTCATCGGCCAGGTCACGTTCGAGAGTCCGCATCTCAATCTAGGCGTCGACGCGATCGACGCGAAGGATCAGTCATCGGCGAAGAACGCGGTGGCCGAAGGCAAGGGCTGGTCGGTCTGGCTGAACCCGCGTCTGGGCAATGGGTGGGAGTTGCTCTTCCGCCACGACGATACGAAGCCGAACACGAACTTCGACGCTCAGAAACACAAGCGCAACATCGCCGGCGTCGCGTACTGGTTCCAGAACCTCAACAAAGTCACGGCCGCTCTGATGGCGGACTACGACTCGCTGCAGCAGAGCGGCTTCTCACCAACGCGAGCGGACGACACGCGCTACGGATTGAAGATGCTCATCAACTTCTGAGGAGAAAAAATGAAGGTCATTCGCATCGCGTTCGCGCTCGTCGCGGCGCTCATCGGCACGACGCTCAGCGCACAGCAGATCAACGGCGCCGGGGCGACGTTCCCATATCCGATCTATTCGAAGTGGTTCTCGGAGTACAACAAGATGCACCCCGAAGTGCAGATCAACTATCAGTCGATCGGTTCGGGAGGGGGAATCCGGCAGCTGACGAATCAGACCGTGTTCTTCGGCGCAACCGATGGGCCGATGACGAACGATCAGATCCTGGCCGCTCCCGGCCGCATTCTCCATCTCCCGACGGTCCTCGGTGGCGTCGTTCCGGTTTACGAAGTGCCGGGCGTAAGCGCAGAGCTGCGTTTTCCCGGACGTGTGCTCGCCGACATGTTTCTCGGTCGCATCACGAAGTGGAACGACCCGGCCATTGCCGCTTCAAACCCAGGCGTGAATCTGCCGAACGCGGACATCACGATCGTTCATCGATCCGACGGGTCGGGGACGAGCTACATCTTTTGCGATTACCTTTCCAAAGTGTCGCCTGACTATCGCAAGACGGTCGGAGTTGCGACATCGGTCAACTGGCCGGTGGGCGTCGGCGCGAAAGGAAACGAGGGCGTCGCCGGTCTCGTGAAGCAGACGCCGGGAGCAATCGGTTACGTCGAATTGATTTACGCACTGCAGAACAAGATGTCGTACGGCTCAGTGCAGAATCTCGCCGGCGAATTCGTGCGCGCTTCGACCGAAACCGTGACGAACGCGGCGGCCGCTGCGAGTGGCAAGGCGATGCCTTCGGATTTCCGCGTCTCGATCACGAATGCACCCGGGCACAATGTGTATCCCATCTCGTCGTTTACGTGGATGTTGTTTTACGAAGCGCCGCAAGACAAAGCTCGGGCCCGTGTGATGGTCGACTTCATGAAGTGGGCGCTCACGGACGGCCAGAAATTTGCGCCTGAGCTCGGATACGCTCCGCTACCCGCGGCTTTGGTCCAACAGGAGCTTCAGGCACTGAAGAGGATTAGATTGTGACCATGAAGCGAACGATCATCGCGGCTGTCGCCGCACTTCTCGTTGCCTGCGGCGGATCGGAAACGACATCGACAACGACCACCAGAGCTGCCAGTGCGCGCCAGCGCATCATCAACGGCGCCGGTGCGACGTTCCCGTATCCGATCTATTCGAAGTGGTTCTCCGAATACAGCAAGCTGCATCCGGAGGTGCAGATCAACTATCAATCGATAGGCTCCGGGGGCGGGATCCGGCAGTTGATCGCGCAGACGGTGTTCTTCGGTGCGACCGACGGTCCGATGAGCGATGAACAACTCAAGAGCGCGCCCGGACCGATTCTCCACTTCCCCACGGTTCTCGGCGGCGTGGTCCCGATTTACAACGTTCCCGGCGTTGCGCAGGCACTTCATCTTTCCGGAACGGCACTCGCTGGAATCTACCTCGGCAAGATCACGAAGTGGAACGACGCGGCGCTGGTGACGACGAATCCGGGAGTGAAACTTCCGGCGACTGACATCGCCGTCGTGCATCGTTCCGATGGCTCAGGCACGACGTACATCTTTGTCGACTACCTCTCGAAGGTCTCGTCGGACTTCAAGAAGAAAGTCGGCGTCGCGACTTCGGTCGACTGGCCGGTCGGTGTCGGCGCGAAGGGAAATGAAGGTGTCTCCGGACTCGTGAAGCAGACTCCCGGCGCAATCGGCTACGCCGAATTGATTTACGCGACGCAGAACAGCATTCCGTACGGCGCCGTCCAGAACAAGGCGGGTGAGTTCGTCGCAGCGTCACTCGACTCCGTCACCGCCGCCGCGGCGGGTGCGGCCGCAACGATGCCGGATGATTTTCGCGTATCGATCACGAACGCGGACGGCAAGGGTGCGTATCCGATCTCGTCGTTCACGTGGCTGCTGTTCTATCAAAACCCCAAAGACAAGGAGAGTGCGCGCACGATGGCCGAGTTCCTGAAGTGGGCGCTGAGCGACGGCCAGAAATTCACCGGAGCGCTCGGATATGCGCCGCTTCCCCAGGCGGTCATCGACAAAGAGTTGCAGGCGCTTCAGAAGATCCAGCTCTGATGCCGAGAACTGAAGATCGCGGATATCGCTGGACGACGGGCGTCATCGCTCTGGTCATCGTAGTGCTCGTCGCTGCCATCGGCTTCGAACTGTCCCGGCAGTCGCTTCTGTCGATTCAGAAATTCGGTTTCGGATTCTGGAAGGGACGGACGTGGAATCCTGTGTCCGGCGAGTTCGGCGCGCTCCCGTTCATCTGGGGCACTCTCTACTCATCGATCCTCGCGCTGCTCATCGCGACGCCGGTCTCCCTCGGCATCGCGATCTTCATCAACGAAGTCTCGCCGCGCGTGCTCAAGCAGCCGCTCACGTATCTCACCGAACTGCTCGCGGCGATTCCGTCGATCGTTTACGGACTGTGGGGCATTTTTGTTCTCATCCCGATCGTGCGGAGACTCGAGCTGCTGCGTCCGGAGTGGTTGAAAGGCTTCCCACTCTTCAGCGGACCGCCGCTCGGCGTCGGAATGGGAGCAGCGGCGCTGATCCTCGCGATCATGGTCATCCCGTTCACGTCGTCCGTCGCGCGCGAGATTCTCAAAGGCGTTCCCATGAACCAGCGCGAAGCGGCCTATGCTCTCGGCGCCACGCGCTGGGAGGCGATCCGCGTCGCTCTCGGATACGGACGCACCGGCATCATCGGCGCGGTCATGCTCGGCTTCGGCCGCGCGCTCGGCGAAACGATGGCCGTCACGATGTTGATCGGCAACAACCCGCAGATCTCGCCATCGCTGTTCGCCCCGCAATACACGATGGCCGCCGTGATCGCGAATGAGTTCACGGAGGCCGCGGACGAGTTGTACCTGCACGCGCTCATCGAGATCGGCCTGGTGCTGTTCCTCATCACGATCGCCATCAACGCGATGTCGCGGCTCCTGATCTGGAAAATGGAGCGCGCATGAGGCAACTGAAATCGAATGTCATCGTCGCGCTTTGCGGCATCGCCGTCGCCGTTGCGCTCGTCCCGCTGGCCATGATTCTCTTCTACGTCATCAGCCACGGTGCGTCCGCGATCAACTGGGCGTTCTTCACGCAGATGCCGAAGCCGGTCGGAGAGGCGGGCGGCGGGATGGCCAACGCGATCGTGGGGACGCTGATGCTCATCGGAATCGCGGCATCGATCGCAGTCCCGATCGGAGTCGTGTCCGGCATTCATCTGGTCGAATACGGCGGGACGCGATTCGCGTCGACGGTTCGCTTCGCCGCGGACGTGCTGAACGGCGTGCCGTCGATCGTCGTCGGCATCTTCGCGTACGGCCTGGTCGTGCTGCCGGTGCATCGTTTCAGCGCGCTCGCCGGCGGATTCGCGTTGTCGATCATGATGCTGCCCATCATCACGCGAACGACCGAAGAGTTGTTGCGGCTGGTGCCGTCGGGTTTGCGGGAGGGTGCGCTTGCGCTCGGTGCAACGCGGACGCGCGCGATGTTCACCGTGATCCTTCCCGCTGCGCTTCCGGGAATCCTCACCGGCGTGCTCGTCGCACTCGCGCGCGTCGCCGGCGAGACCGCTCCGTTGCTGTTCACCGCGTTCAACAACCGGTTCTGGTCGACCTCACTCACGCAGCCGATCGGCTCGCTCACGGTGCAGGTCTTCACGTACGCAATCTCGCCCTACGAAGACTGGCATCGCCAGGCGTGGGCAGGCGCGTTTGTGCTGGTGTCGATGATCCTTGTCCTCTCCATCGTGGCCCGGCTGGTCACGCGACGCCTCGAGCGCATGCACCGCGGTTCGTAAGGGCTGCAAGATCAACACTGACAGCGTTTGCAAGCTCGGGCGTAGTTTTTGCGATTTAATAGCCGGTTGCGTCTGTCGACGCGAAAGGAGAACACATGGCTACGGAAGAACGGAACACTCCCTACGAGGCCCAACAGAATCCTGGTGGTGGTAAGCCGGGCGGTGGCGGTAACCCCGGACAGAAGCCGGGCGGTGGCGGTAACCCCGGACAGAAACCGGGTGGCGGCGGTAATCCCGGCGGTAATCCCGGACAGAAGCCGGGCGGTGGCGGTAACCCGGGCGGCAATCCTGGTCAGAAGCCTGGTGGTGGCGGTAATCCCGGACAGAAGCCGGGTGGCGGACGATAACCCGAACCCTTTGACCTTCTCCGAGCCGGACGACTTCGTCCGGCTCTTTTTTTGGGTCGAGCTACACTGAGGACAAGTGGCGGCAAGAAATCACGACGAAGAGGAAGAGGAACAACGCGAGCGGTTCGTCGTTCTGCTTCGCCATGGGATCGCCGAGGATCCTGTCGAGGGCCGCACGGATGAGGAGCGGGCGCTGACTTCTGAGGGACACGCGCGCATGAAGCAGATCGCGAAGGGTCTCGAGCTGGCGTTTCCGAAGGCGCTGGCGATTTACTCGAGTCCGCTGCTGCGCGCGACGCAGACCGCGTTGTGGGTCTCGAAAGGCTATCGATCGCGTGTGAAGGTGAACACGGTCGAGGCGCTTCGTCCCGGCGCGAGCACGGCCGAGTTCCGCGACTTCATCAACGGGCTCGAAGAGCGTCGGGCGATCATCGTCGGCCACGAGCCGAACCTCAGCACGAACATGATGGCGCTCATCGGACTGCAATCGGGCCGCAGCGTGGAGTTGCAGAAGGGCGGCTGCTACGGAGTGCGCCTTCGTGGTGACGGCACCGCGGTCCTGGAGTGGCTGCTGTCGCCCCGAATTCTGCGCAAGCTGGGAGAAGAGGAGTGACCTTCGTCATCACTTCTTTTTCGCGGGTGCCTTCTTCTTCGCGGCCGCTTTCTTCTTCGGCGTCTTTTCTTCCAGCACGAGCTCCGCGGCAATCAGCGCGTCGAACAGTTCCTGCTTCGCGTCTTCGCTGAGCTTGCTCCACGCGCGGAGCACGGCGCGGATCGGGGTCGAGAGCTCCTCCGCCTGCTCGGTAAGTCGATCGACCGCACGCACTCCCGCTTCGCGGACAAACAGGGCGAATTCCGATGGGGTCTCTCTGGCCATGAGCGTCTCTTTACTCCGAATTTACATGCACTTCGCGTTCTTAGCACCAGTCCCGCTTACTCTCCCGACGATGTCCGTGAGGGAGCTGGAAAAGGTGTCTTCATCTCCGCCCGCCAAACGCACAGAGCGGGCCAAGATCGATGTCCGCGATTTCGATTTCTATTACGGCGCTTCAAAGGTCCTGCACGGCATCACGTTGTCGATTCCGCAGAACCGCGTGACCGCTCTGATCGGTCCGTCGGGTTGCGGCAAGTCGACGTTCCTTCGCTCGATCAACCGCATGAACGACATCATCCCCGGCGTGCACGTCAGCGGATCGATCACGATCGATGGCGAAGACGTCTACGGCAAAGGCGTCGACGTCGTCTCGCTCCGCCGCCGCGTGGGCATGGTCTTCCAGAAATCGAATCCGTTCCCGAAGTCGATCTATGACAACGTCGCGTACGGACTCCGCATCGGCGGCAGTCGCGACCGGCGCAAGCTCGATGAAGTCGTGGAGCAATCCCTCACCCGCGCCGCATTGTGGGGCGAAGTGAAGGACCGGTTGCGCCAGAGCGCGCTGGCGTTGTCGGGAGGTCAGCAGCAGCGCCTCTGCATCGCCCGGGCCCTCGCGGTCGACCCGGAAGTGCTGTTGATGGACGAGCCGGCGTCGGCACTCGACCCGATTGCCACGCAGAAGATCGAAGAGCTCGTCTACGAGCTGAAAGAGAACTACACGATCGTCATCGTCACGCACAACATGCAGCAGGCCGCGCGGGTCTCGGATCGCACCGCCTTCTTCATGCTCGGTAAACTGGTCGAGTACGGCGAGACGAATACGATCTTCATGAATCCCGGAGAGAAGTTGACTGAGGATTACATTACGGGGCGGTTCGGATAATGCGTCACTTCGACAGAGACATCGAGCACCTCAAGGAGCTGCTCCTGAGGATGGGGGCCATGGTCGAGGACGCGATCAGCGACTCGATCCGCGCCCTGCTGGAACGCGACAGCACCGTCGCCGAACGCGTCATCGCCACTGACGATGCCATCGATCAGATGGAACTGGAAATCGATCAGCACACGGTCGAGCTCATCGCGAAGATGCAGCCGGCCGCCGTCGACCTTCGCTTCGTCGCGACGGCGATGAAAATCACGCCCGAGCTCGAGCGCATCGCCGATCTGGCCGTCGACGTCTGCGAGCGTGCGGTCGAGCTCAATCGTGAGCCGCTGCTCAAGCCGCTCATCGACATTCCACGGCTTGCGCGGATGACGCAGGACATGGTCCGGCAGTCGCTCGACGCGTTCGTCCGTCGTGACGCATCACTGGCCAGGCAGGTCATCGCCCGTGACGACGAAGTGGACATGCTCACCGAGCAGTCGTTCCGCGAGCTTCTCACGTACATGCTCGAAGACTCGCGCAACATCTCACGCGCGATCCGGTTGACGTTTGTTGGCAAGTACTTCGAACGGATGGCCGACGCCGCGACGAACATCTGTGAAATGGTCGTCTACCTCGTTGAAGGTAAAGTGATCAAACACAGCAATGAAGCCCCGTAGCGGTTCCGGCCCGCGCATCGCGGTCATCGAGGACGACGACGATCTTCTGTACACCATCCGCCTGAACCTTGAGCGCGAGGGTCATCAGGTCGCCACGTTCGACAACGGGCACGAGGGACTCCTGGCCGTCCAGCATGGCGGCTTCGACTTCCTCATCCTCGATCTGAATCTGCCCGACCTCGACGGATTCACGATCTGTCGCGAGCTGCGTCGCTCTCCGGCGACGGCGAAGCTTCCCATCCTGATTCTGACCGCGCGCGCGTCCGAGCAGGACCGCGTCACCGGCCTCGAGCTCGGTGCCGACGACTATCTCGTCAAGCCGTTCAGCGTTCGCGAGCTTCTGGCGAGGATCACCGCGATTCTGCGCCGGTCCCGGGGAACGGAAAGCGACGCGTCGACCTACGATGACGGCAATCTGCGCATCGACAGCCGCACTCTCCGTGTCTACGTCGGCGGCGAGGAAGTGAAACTCGCCAAGAAAGAGCTGGAACTGCTCTGGATGCTCGTCCGCAACCGCCCCGCCGTCGTCTCGCGCGACCGCATCCTCGCCGAGGTGTGGCAGATGTCGGAGGATGTGGAGACGCGGACGGTCGATGCCCATATCCGTAATCTCAGGAAGAAGATCGGGAAAGAGCGTATCCATACGGTCATTGGGTATGGATACCGGTTCGAATAGAGCGCAGAGCGCAGAGGGCAGAGCGCGGGAGAACGGACCTGCGCTCTGCCCTCCGCGATCTGCGATCTGATTCACATGCACCCGTTACGCGTAACCCTGGTGATCTCGCTGGTCATTGCGCTCGTCGTGAGCGTGGCGTTCGGCTACGCGTTACATGGTCTTCACGTATCCGACGGCGAAGTCTTCATCCTTTCGGCAGCAGTCTTCCTCGCGTTCCTGGTGCCGTGGACGGCGGTTGCGATCTGGGCGTTGCGTCGCGCGTCCGATCTCGAGGAGCTCGGCGATCGCACGCGCGCGGTTGCGCACGGCGATTACACACGCGTCATCGCCGACCGGCCGTTTCACGGTGAGCTCGATGAGCTGGCGCGGACGGCCGATGAGCTGCGGGCAATCGTGCTGCGCCAGAAGGGGTCGTACGAGCAGCAGTCGGTGGCGCTGCAGAAGATCGTCGGCGCGATCGGCGAGGGCCTGATGGCGCTGAATCGTGAAGGACGCGTCGTGTTCACGAACGAGCGGATCAGCGAGATGTTCGGCTTCGACGACACGATGGCCGGCCGCCCTTACCTCGAGATCGTGCGCAAGCAGCCGCTGGTGGAGGCGTTCCAGCTGGCGATGCGCGGCGAAGAATCGACACGACGCATCAGCGTGCAGAGCGACCGCGGCGAACGTCAGATCGAGATCCGCGTGTTTCCCGTGTCGTCCAGCGACATCGCGGCGGTAGCGCTCTTCATCGACATCACGGAGATCGAGCGACTGCAGCAGATGAAGAAAGACTTCCTCGACGACTTCTCGCACGAGGTGCGCACGCCGCTGGCGGGGCTGCAGTCGGCGGCGGAGAGTTTCGACGGGCATCTCACCGCGGAGCAGGAGAAGCAACTGCGCGCGATCATGTTCCGTCAGCTCGATCGAATCCGGCGCCTCGTCGGCGATCTCGCCGAGCTCAATCACATCGAATCAGGCGGCCTTGTGCTCGAGAAACGCGATGTCGACATGCTCACTCTCGCAAACGACGCCTGCGAGGAGTTTCGCCGCCGCACGAATCAGCAGCTCACGTTTACAGTGAGAGGAACACCGACGTCCGTGCACGCCGACCCGTCGCGCGTGCAGCAGATCCTCACGAATCTCCTCGACAACGCCACGAAGCACGCGCGCGGCGAAGTCCTGGTCGAGGTCGCGTCCGAGAACGGCGACGCCGTGTTGCGCGTCTCCGATCATGGCGAAGGGATTCCTCCCGAAGACGTCCAGCGGATCTTCAACCGTTTCTATCGCGTCGACCGCAGTCGCTCCGTCCCCGGTGCCGGCCTCGGCCTCGCGATCGCCAAGCACCTGGTTGCATTGCACGACGGAACGATTCGCGCGTTCAATCGGCAGGGTGGGGGAGCGACGTTCGAGGTTAGGCTGCCCGCCAACAACCTCGTATAGAATCCGCGCGCCTCCGGAGGGTGAAAACTGCATGGGGAAGTTCCGTCTGATCCCGCGTGAAGAAAAGTTCTACGACGATTTCATCTCGATGGCGGATCAGGTCAAGGCCGGCGCGCTGCTTCTGGCGGAGATGTTCGCGGGTGAAAAACCGCTCGCCGCCAAGGCCCAGGAGATCAAGGAAGTCGAGCATAAATGCGACTTCATGACGCACGAGATCATCCAGCGTCTCAATAAGACCTTCGTCACGCCCATCGATCGGGAAGACATCCATTCGCTGGCCACGCGGATCGACGACGTCATGGACGCGATCGACATGGCTGCCGCTCTCGTCCCCCTCTATCGGATCGACCGCACCCGTTTCGGCGCGCGCGAGCTGACGGTCGTGATCATCGAACAGATCGGCGTGCTCCGCCTCGCTCTCGTCGCGCTGGAAAAACGCACCGGTGTTCTCGACCGCACCGTGGAGATCAACCGCCTCGAGAACGAGGCGGACAAGGTCTACAAAGACGCCCTCGGACGGCTGTTCGACGAAGAGCGCGATCCGATCATGGTTATCAAATGGAAGGAAATCCTCTCGCTTCTCGAACAGGCCACCGACCGCTGTGAAGACGTCGGGAACCTGCTCGAGAACGTCGTCGTGAAGCACGGCTGACGCGGATGCTGCTCGTCACCGTCATCGGTCTGATCGCCGTCGCGCTGGCGTTCGACTACATCAACGGCTTTCACGACGCCGCGAACTCGATCGCCACGGTCGTCTCCACGCGCGTGCTTTCTCCCGGCCAGGCTGTCATCTGGGCGGCGTTCTTCAACTTCGTCGCCGCGTTCACGTTCGGAACCGCAGTCGCCAAGACGCTCGGCAAGGGGATGATCGACATCACCCAGGTGACGTTCGGCGTCATCTTCGCCGGGCTGCTCGGCGCGATCATCTGGGATCTCATCACGTGGTACGTCGCACTGCCCACCAGCTCTTCGCACGCGCTGATCGGCGGCTATGCGGGCGCCGCGATCGCGAAAGCCGGCTTCCTCGTGATCATTCCGTCCGGCTGGACGAAGACCTTGATCTACATCATCCTCGCGCCGCTTCTCGGGCTCGTCATGGGATTCCTGATCACGGTAGCGATTCTCTGGATTTTCCAGCGATCGTCGCCGCGCCGCGTCGATCGTCTCTTTCGCAAACTGCAACTCGTCTCGGCCGCCGCATACAGCCTCGGACACGGGACGAACGATGCGCAGAAGACGATGGGCATCATCGCCGGCGTGCTCTACACCGCCGGTTACATGAAGACGTTCACCATCCCGATCTGGGTGATTCTCGCCGCCCACACCGCGATCGGCCTCGGCACTCTCAGCGGCGGATGGCGAATCATCCACACGATGGGATCGAAGATCACACGCCTGCAGCCCGTCGGCGGGTTCGCTGCTGAGACGGCCGGTGCCATCACTCTGTTCCTCGCGACCTCGCTCGGCATCCCGGTTTCGACGACGCACACGATCACTGGCGCGATCATTGGCGTCGGCGCGGTTCGGCGGCTGTCGGCAGTGCGGTGGGGCGTCGCGCAGCGGATCGTGTGGGCCTGGGTCTTGACGATTCCGATGGCCGGCATGATCGGCGCTGCGACGTACTGGATCGTCCGCCTGTGCGGCGGGCACTAGAATTTTTCGTCTATACTCGCCGTTTTCCGAACGCCAGCATTAGACTTGAGTCAGGGGTAAAGCCATGAAACCAGAGATCCATCCGCAGTA
>DASVHS010000213.1:0-2993 GCA_036382495.1 Thermoanaerobaculia bacterium
CCCTCCGCAAAACGGGTGTCGACGTACTCCTGGAAGTCGATCGGACGATCGAGCACACCGGTCTCGCGCATGAGGCTGACGATCAGCTCGAAATCAGACCGCAACGGCGTCAGGGGCTGATACATCACGCGATCGAGCGGCTTCGTGAGCGCCCATCGCAGCAGCGCGGGATTCTGTCGATAGTAGTAGCGGCCGACAAAGTCCGCGGCGTGTTCGCGATGTGCGCGGCGTTCATGAGGATCGTCGAGCCACAGTCCCGATCGCGCGATCCCGTCGACGAGGATCTGCACGACTTCGGGGCGTGTGTCGATGATGTCCTGCCGCACGACAAGGACGCACGAGATGAAGTCCGGCCAGTACTCGCGCGCGTTGAACAGCACGCGGCCGAAGCCGGCCATCTCCGCCTGCGACGGATAGGGCTCGCCCATCGAGAACGCGTCGACCGCACCCGCCGCAAGCGCGCCGGCGACATCCGGGGGCGCCATCTCCACCATCTTGATGTCCTTGGCACTCATGCCGTTCTGCTTGAGCGCCTTGAACACGATGAGGCGCTCGTCGGAGAAGCGGCTCGGAACGGCAATGGTCCTCCCCCGCAGGTCCGCAAACGTGTGGATGGGACCATTCTTCGCGACCACCACGGCGCTTCCGTAGCGGTGTCCGAGGTAGACGATCTTGATCGGGACGCCCTGAGCACGCAGGGCGATGGCCATCGGCGCCACCATGAACGCCGCCTGCATCTTGTTCGACATCAGCGCTTCCTTGATTTCAGGGAATCCCTGAAACATCCGCGGAATGAACTGATGACCCGACGTCGAATGCGAGGCGATGTAGTCGGTGACCGGGCACGCCAGATGTCACGTCACCGGGATGTACGCAACATTCAGCTTGCGCTGCGCCGCCGGCAGTCTGTCATTGAGCAGAATGTTCCAGTCGACGTTGAGCGCCATGTGGGCCGCCGTAATGCCGGCGAGCCACGCGGATGCTGCGAGGACGATCTTCTTCATGCTGGTCACCTCCTCTCATCAAGGCTGAAGTATGAAGGCTGAAGGCTGAAGGATGATCCGGCCGCGTGAATTCAAACTTCATCCTTCAGCCTTCAGCCTTCAGCCTTCAGCCTTTGAATCAATTCTCAATTGCCCACGCCACGGACCGAAATCTCTCAATGCGCCGAAACGCGAGATCGAGCACCAGCCCGATCACGCCAATGAGCAACATCCCCGCAACGACGAGATCGTAGCGTTTCCCCGCGTTTCTAGCGTCGATGATCAGGTAGCCGAGGCCGGAGTCGACAGCGATCATCTCCGAGGCGACGAGGACGATCCAGGCGACGCCGAACGCGATACGCAAGCCGACGACGATCCGCGGCAGGACCGCCGGGAAGATCACTCGGCGGATCAGCTGCGGGGCAGTGAGCCCGAAGTTGCGTCCGGCCTGCAGAAACATCGGCGGAACGTTGCGGACGGCATTCGTCGTGGCCACGATGACCGGGAACAGCGTCGCCAGAAAGATCAGGAACATCGGCGCCATATTCGAGACGCCGAACCAGATCACTGCCAGCGGCATCCAGGCCAGCGGCGAGATCGGCCGCAAGAGTTGCACGAGCGGATTCAAAGCGCGGTCGAGCGTCGAGTACCAGCCCGCGACCATGCCCAGCGGCACTCCGATGAGAACTGCCGCGAGGTAACCGGCGGCAACGCGCATCAGCGAGTCGCGGATGTACGACCACAGCAGACTCTTCTCCGCGAGCGAGACGACCGCTTGCCCGACAGCCGTCGGCGAAGGAAAGATCTTCGTGCCGGAAAAGAGAACCGCAAAGTGCCACACAAGCAGCAAACCGACACCCGTGCAGACCGGCAGAACCACTTCAGCCTTCAGCCTTCCGCCTTCAGCCTTCATACCTGGTGGGCCAGTCCGATCTCCGCGAACAGCTGATCGCGCAGTTGGATGTACCGCGGCGCGCTGATGTCGCGAGGATGGGGGATGTCGATGACGATGTCGCGGCGGATGTGCGCCGGACGCTGCGACATGACGACGACGCGGTCGGCGAGTTGCACCGACTCCTCGATGTCATGCGTCACGAACAGGATCGTCTTCTTCTCGGCCTGCCAGATGCGCAGCAGCTCACGACGCATCTGCAGGCGCGTGATCGAGTCGAGCGCGCCGAATGGCTCGTCGAGATAAAGCACATCGGGATTCACGGCCAATGCGCGCGCGACCTCCAGTCGCTGCTTCATGCCGCCGGACAACTCTCGCGGATACGACTTCTCGAATCCCTGCAATCCGACGAGCTGCACGTAATGCGCGATGCGCTCGCGCTTCTCGGCGTCGCTCAATCGGAACAGTCCGAACCCGATGTTCTGCTCGACCGTCAGCCACGGGAACGTGCCGCGTTCCTGAAAAACGAAGATCCGTCGTGAATCCGGACCGGCGACCGGCACGCCGTCGATCGACACGTCCCCGGCGCTCGGCGTAATGAATCCGGCGACGATATTGAGCAGCGTCGACTTGCCGCAGCCTGAGGGACCGAGGATGCAGACGAATTCGCCTTCGCGGACGTCGAGGTTGACGTCGCGCAGCACATCGACATTGCCGAAGTGCATGTTCAAGGCTCGAAATGCGACTTTGTTGTTCATTGCGATGCGTAACCCCAGCGAACGAAGTCGAGACGCTCCGCCTGGCGCATCACGAAGTCGAGGACCACGCCGATCGCGCCGATGAGGATCATTCCGGCGACGACGAGGTCGTAACGGTTGCCGGCATTGCGGGCGTCGATGATCAGGAACCCGAGCCCGGAGTTGACTGCGATCATCTCCGCGGCCACGACGACGAGCCAGGCGATGCCCAGCGAGATGCGCATGCCGACGATGAGTTGCGGCACGATCGCCGGAAGCACGACGGAGCGGATGAGTTGCGCGCGCGTCAGTCCGAAGTTCGCGCCCGCGCGAACGTGTACGCTCTCGATGTTATGCACGGCCTGCATCGCCGTCACGACG